>CAIJXW010000073.1 GCA_903824755.1 uncultured Bacteroidota bacterium
CCTTCTTCACTTGCCAAACGATTAACATAAACCTTTAGATCTTTGCTAACTTTAAATTGATGCCCTGCTATCTCTACGATTGCGTACATAACAATGATGTTTAGTTAATTTTTAAGTCTGCAAATATAGTACAATTTTTTTAACCTGCAATCCCAACCCTAAAAATAATTTTTTTAGAAAAAATACTTTGTTAAGATTAGAAAACTTATAATAAATAACACAAAAAAGTGTTAAACTATATAAATCATAGTGTTTTTTAATAAAAAAAAGTACTTTTGAAGTAACAAATTCAGACAGTAATAGTCTGAAATTAAAAAAAATAGAAAATAAATTTATTAATCTTTATGAAAAATTCATTAATGGCTTTAAGTTCAATGCTTATGCTTGGCGGAGTTGCTTCTGCCCAAAAGGTAGCTTTTGAAGAATACAATTTAGACAATGGAATGCACGTAATCCTGCATAACGATCCGTCTGCACCTGTAATTATTACTTCGGTAATGTATCATGTAGGTTCAAAAAATGAAAATCCAGATCGTACTGGTTTTGCCCATTTCTTTGAGCACCTTCTATTTGAAGGAACTGAAAACATAAAACGTGGCGAGTGGTTCAAAATCGTAACTTCAAACGGAGGGACAAACAACGCCAACACATCTGATGACAGAACCTACTATTTTGAAGTATTTCCTTCAAATAATCTAGAGCTTGGTCTTTGGATGGAATCAGAAAGATTGTTGCACCCTATCATTAACCAAATTGGTGTTGACACTCAAAATGAGGTAGTTAAAGAAGAAAAAAGACTTCGCGTTGACAATCAGCCGTATGGTAATTTGATTGCCGAAGTAAAGAAAAACATGTTTACAAACCACCCTTACCGCTGGGCAACTATTGGTTCTATGGAACATCTGGACGCTTCAACATTGGAAGAATTTCAGGCCTTTAACAAAAAATTCTATGTTCCAAATAATGCCGTGCTCGTGGTTGCAGGAGATTTGAACGATATTCCGAAAACCAAAGAATGGATTAATAAATATTTCGGCGTCATTCCAAGAGGAGCAGACATCGAAAGAAAAACTTTTGTTGAGGCTCCAATCACCGAAACTATCAAAGCCACCTATCAAGACCCAAATATTCAAAAACCAATGGTAGTTGCTTCCTATAGAACACCCTCTATGAAAACGCGTGACGCTAGAGTTTTGGATATGATTTCTACTGTTTTGAGTGATGGAAAAAGTTCTCGTTTATACAAAAAAATTGTAGATGACAAGAAAATGGCACTACAAATAGGTGCGTTTAGTTATAGCCAAGAAGACTATGGAATGTATATTCTATATGGTATGCCTCAAGGTGAAAACACTGCCGAAGGAATTATCAAAGAAGTTGATGAAGAAATTGTAAAACTTCAAACAGAATTACTTAACGATAAAGAAATGGAGAAATTGAAAAATAAATATGAAAACAATTATGTCAACGGAAACGCAAGTGTTGAAGGAATTGCCGAAAATTTAGCTTCTTTCTACCTATTATATGGTGACGTAAATTTGATAAATACCGAAATAGAAATGTATCGTTCTATCACAGCAACAGAAATTAGAGACATCGCAAAAAAATATCTAAATCCAAATCAACGTTTGATTTTAGATTATGTTCCATCAAAAGACAAAGCTCAAAACTAAGATATCAAAAATTATGAAAAAATCAATTATCCTAATATCAAGCTTGTTTTTAACCTTAATTATGCAAGCACAAGACAGAACTCAGCCAAAGCCAGGGCCAGCTCCTGCAATAAATATTAAAAAACCAGAAACTTTTATGCTCCCTAATGGACTGAAGGTTTTAGTAGTAGAAAACCATAAACTACCAAGAGTTTCCTTTAATTTAAGTCTGGACAATACTCCAACTTCCGAAGGAAATAAAAAAGGTGTAGATGATTTGACAAGTAGTCTAATCGGGAATGGAAGCATGAAAATCTCAAAAGATGCCTTCAATGAAGAAATTGACTTTCTTGGTGCCGATATTAATTTTTCTGCTTCGGGAGCATCGGCAAACTGCCTTTCTAAATATTCTGGAAGAATCCTAGAATTGATGGCCGAGGGCGTGTTGAGTCCCAACTTTACTCAAGAAGAATTTGATAAAGAAAAAGACAAATTAATTGAAGGCTTGAAGACTCAAGAGAAAAGCGTTGCTGCTGTAGCAGGAAGAGTGCAAAACGTTCTAGCTTATGGGAAAACACACCCTTTTGGTGAATTTCTAAGCGAAACAACAATAAAAAATGTAACTCTTGAAGATGTAGAAAACAATTATTATACAAACTTTGTTCCCGAAAACGCCTATTTAGTCGTGATTGGTGATGTGAAAGTAAAAGATGTAAAAAAAGCAATTGAAAAATTATTTGGATCTTGGGCAAAAGCATTGGCACCAAAACTAGCCTATACTGAACCGAAAAATGTTCAATATACACAAATCAATTTTGTAGATATGCCAAATGCTGTTCAGTCAGAAATAGCGTTGCAAAATACTGTGAATTTGAGAATGACCGACAAGGATTATTTTGCTGCAATCGTTGCAAATCAAATTCTAGGAGGTGATTTTAATAGCTACCTGAACATGAATCTTCGGGAGGCTCATGGTTGGACTTATGGGGCAAGATCAAGCATTGGCGGAAGCAAATATGTTACTACTTTCAAGGCATCTACTCAAGTGAGAAATGCCGTGACTGATAGTGCGGTAGTAGAGTTTTTTAAAGAAATTAAAAAAATTCGTACCGAAAAAGTTTCAGATGAAGTATTAAATAATGTTAAAGCGGGTTATATTGGAAAATTTGTTATGCAAATCGAAAAGCCTCAAACCGTGGCGGGTTATGCATTGCGAATCAAAACGCAAGGACTTCCAGAAGATTTTTATGAAAATTATATCAAAAACATTAATGCTGTTACTGCTGACGATGTGTTGGCTGCTGCCAAAAAATATTTTCTTGAAGAAAATATTCGTGTGATAATTGTTGGAAAAGGAAGTGAAGTAATTCCTGGTTTGGAAAAAACAAAAATTCCAATCTTTTATTTTGATAAATACGGAAACCCAACAGACAAGCCTGTGATGAAAAAACCAGTTCCTGCAGGAGTAACTTCAAAAACAGTATTTGATAATTATTTTGCTGCAATAGGAGGAGAAAAAGCAGTTGCTGGCGTAAAATCAATTTTTGCTTCTGGGACTGCAACAATCGCTCAAGCACCAGCACCAATTAATTTTGTTTCCAAAAAAGATGCAAAAGGAAAAATTATGATTTCAATTTCTATGGAAGGAATGGGCGAATTGTCAAAACAAGTGTTAAATGAAAAAGGCGGTTATGCAACTCAACAAGGACAAAGAAAAGACCTTACTGCCGATGAATTTGCTGAGAAAAAAGTGTCTGCTTCAACATTTGAAGAGCTATTGCTGGCAAAAAATAGTGCGGTAGTTCTAGACGGAATAGAATCGCTTAACGGAACAGATGCCTATGTTATAAAAAACGGAAAATCAACCTATTATTATGATGTGAAAACAGGTTTGAAAATCTCTGAAGCAAAAACTATTGAAAACGGAGATAAGAAGATGACAGTAGTAACAAGCTATTCAGATTATAGAGCAGTGAAAGGAATAAAAGTTCCTTTTCAAATGATAATAAATCAAGGAATGGAATTGGACTTTAAGATGACCGATGTTAAAATAAACGAAGGAGTTTCTGAAGCAGATTTTCAATAAACATAATTTAATAATTCAAAAAAGCTATCTGAAAAGATAGCTTTTTTTTTGTTTTTATATTATAAAGGAAGAGTGAATTCACTTCAATATTGTTTTTATAAAAATGAATAGGAAGGGAGTATAAAAATTGGATTCCTATTTTTTCCAGCGAAGGCTTTCCATTAAAACACGCATATCCGATTTGATATAATTAACGGCTGGCATGATTGAATCAAAATTTGGTTTTGCATAAAAATATACAGAACAAGCCACAAAATGTTTTGTGCTATCAGTAACATAAAACTGTGAATTAGTTGCCGCATTCCCATCAACTTGATAAAACATACCAAAGACTTTATCCGAAGAGTTATTGAACGGTTGCTCAATTATATCATCGGCTTTGACCACGTGTTCATAGGTTCTTTTTTGTGCGTCACGCAATAAATCCTTAAGATTATTGGCTACTGGCTTGTAGGTTAAATACAAAGTAGCCTTCATTTTTGGATAGGTAATTTCAAAATTACAATTTTTGATTTCCTTAATAATTGAATTTGAATTAATGTCAAAAGTAAAAGGACAACTATTTTCAAAGTGCAAATAATCTGGCTTTGCGTATTCCAAACTTAAATAGCCCGAAGGTTTCGGGATAACATCATTTTTACAACTAAAAATAAGTATGCAAAAAGAAACCAAGAAGAATATATTGAAAAGCTTTTTTGACATAAAGAAAAAATGTAAAAATAATTAATATTAAATCCTTGAAATGTTTTATAAAAAAAGCATAAAAATTCAGGAATCAACGGAAAAATCAATTGAACCAAAATTTATATGCTTGAATTATAAAAAGAAACTTTAAAATTAGAAAGAACTGTCGTTGCTTTCTGAAGAATTTCCGTTTTGATTGTCATATCCTGCACCTTTTCCAGGATCAGAATCTTTTTTTGTAGTCAAAAATGTAAATTCAGTAACTTGAACCTCGGTAGTATATTTTGTTACCCCGTCTTCGGCTTGCCATTGTCTTGATTTTATTCTTCCTTCAACATAGATTTTATCACCTTTGGCCAAATGTTTTTCGCAAATTTCTGCCGCTTTGTTTCTGACAACTAGATTGTGCCATTCCGTAGTGTTAATTTTCTCTCCTGTAGTTTTATTTATGTAGGTTTCGTTTGTAGCTAATGGGAATCTCCCAATACAATTTCCACCATCAAAATAATGCATTTTCACATCATCTCCCAAATAACCTATCAATAATACTTTGTTTAGTGTTCCGCTCATTTCAATTAAAAATTTAATGGACAAAAGTACAATTTTTTTTTGATTAAAATTTATAATTATTTTCAATAAAATTATAAATCACAATTGGGAATGGGAATTTGATTAATTCTTGACGCTCGTAAGTTCCTTCGATGTCCTTTAAAACATGCACTTCCCAAAAGTTTATATGCAAATGTTGATGGGAAAGTTTGTGTGTAATTTTGTTTAGATTAAGCCGAAAAACACTTTCGATTTCAGTCGAAAAATGCATATTCTGACGAATACATTCAATAATTTCACTGTCAGGAGTGAATTCAATTGTTTCAATATTTGGAAATTCATATAGGTTTTGCCAAATCCCTTTTTCGGTTCTTTTTTGTATCGGAATTCTGCCATTTTGGTCAATAATAATTAGATAATTAATGTGGCGTTCTTGTATTTTAATTTTTTTTAATTTAACAGGACGTTCTGAAACATTCTTTTTCTGCAAAGCCAAACAGCTATTATTAAAAACACACACGTCACAATTTGGATTTTTTGGAACACACTGAATAGCTCCAAACTCCATGATAGCTTGATTGAAAAGTGCAGGTTGATTTTTGTCCATTACTTCAAAGGCTGTAGCCGAGAATTCTTTTTTGGCGGAAGCCAAAGAAATATCAGTTGGAATATCAAAATAACGAGACAAAACCCGAAAAACATTTCCATCAACAACTGGAACGGCCTCGTCATAGGCAAAAGAAGCTATAGCAGCAGCCGTATATTCTCCTATTCCCTTCAATTTTATTAATTCAATATAGGTATTTGGAAAAATTCCATTTCGTTCAAAAGCAACAAACTGTGCCGTTTTATGCAAATTTCTGGCTCTAGAATAATAGCCTAAACCTTGCCAAAGTTTCAAAACTTGTTCCTCGGGGGCATTTGCAAGTTCAAAAACAGTAGGAAAAGTTTCAATAAAATTCAAAAAATAAGGCGTTCCTTGTGCTACTCGCGTTTGTTGAAGTATAATTTCTGAGAGCCAGATGTGGTAAGGATTTCGAGTATTTCGCCAAGGCAAATCGCGTTTATTATTTAAATACCATTGGGTTAAAGAGTTAGAAAAATTCATTGTTATATATTGATTAGCAAAAGTAAAAATTTATGTTATTAAATTTTAATTGTTTAAGGTTGATTAATTGTTTTTTAAATTCATATATTTGCGAACTCAAAAAAATAGTACAACATATATAATTAAGAACAAAAATGACGAAAGCAGATATCGTAGCAAAGATTTCAGAAAGACTAGGTCTTGAGAAAGGAGATGTTCAAGCGACAGTAGAAACATTTATGGAAGAGGTAAAAAACTCTTTAGAATCAGGAGATAATGTTTATTTAAGAGGTTTTGGAAGTTTTATTGTAAAAACAAGAGCCGAAAAAACAGGTAGAAATATCTCCAAAAACACAACAATAAAAATTCCAGCACACAATATTCCCGCATTCAAACCAGCAAAGGTTTTTGTTGAAGGAGTAAAAGCAAATAACGAAACTAAATAATTTAATAATCTTTAAATCTACAAGACATGCCAAGTGGTAAAAAAAGAAAAAGACATAAGGTAGCAACGCACAAACGTAAAAAAAGAGCGAGAGCTAACCGTCACAAAAAGAAAAAGTAGTTTAAAACTACTTTTTCCATTTTAAAATAATAAGTTCATTGAAATTGAAAATTAGCAATCAGGCCGTAAATAGTTCTCAGTTATCTGCAAACTAAACGAACAACTAAAACTAATTTTCCCCGGGTTCAATACCTGTTAAAAATATTGTTTAATCCATCCTTACGATTGGATTTTAGTTTTTGAATAAAAAATTCAGCCCTTTTTTAAAGTCTGAATTTAATTCTGTCTAACTAAAATTTTTAAAGTACGGATAAAAATTTACATTGTGAATAAAGAATTAATCATCAGATCTAGTTCTGAAGCAGTAGATTTTGCCTTATTAAAAGATGGAAAACTAATTGAATTACACAAACAAGAAGAGACAAGCAATTTTCAAGTTGGCGATATATTTATTGCCAAAGTTAGAAAACCAGTTGCAGGACTTAACGCTGCTTTTGTAAATGTAGGCTACGAAAAAGATGCCTTCTTACATTATCATGATTTAGGACCAAATTTAACTTCCCAATTGAAATTCATTAAACTTGTAAGCGCAGGTAAATTAAAAGATTTCTCCCTAAAAAACTTTCAGTTTGAAAAAGAAATTGATAAAGACGGAACAGTTTCAGATATTCTGAATCCAAACCAGTCAATTTTAGTACAAGTTGTAAAAGAACCTATCTCTACAAAAGGACCAAGAATTAGTTCAGAGCTTTCTCTTGCCGGTAGATATATAGTGCTCGTGCCGTTTTCTGACCGTGTTTCTATTTCACAAAAAATAGAAGAAAAATCAGAAAAAGACCGTCTAAAAAAACTTGTACAATCCATCAAACCAAAAGGATTTGGCGTTATTGTTAGAACAGTAGCCGAAGGCAAAAAAATAGCCGAACTAGAAAAAGACATGGAAAATCTGCTCAGCAGATGGACAGCCATGTGTAAAAAATTACCAACCGCACATCATCCTTCAAAAGTATTAGGAGAACTCAACAGAGCTTCCTCAATATTAAGAGATGTCTTCAATGATTCCTTCAGTGGAATTCATATTGATGATGAAGAGTTGTATAACGAAACGAAGGACTATTTAGAAGAAATAGCACCCTCAAAACAATCAATTGTTAAATTTTATCAGTCGAACGATACCCCTATATTTGAAAAATACAATATAGAAAGGCAAATCAAAACTTCATTTGGCAAAACAGTCTCGATGAGCAAAGGAGCCTACTTGATTATAGAACACACTGAAGCTCTTCACGTTATAGACGTAAACAGCGGAAACCGTTCCAACAAGGCCACCAATCAAGAAGACACCGCAATGGAAGTAAACATGATAGCCGCTGCCGAAATCGCCAGACAACTTCGTTTGCGTGATATGGGCGGAATTATCGTTGTCGATTTTATCGATTTGTCTAATCCAGACAACAGAAAAGTGCTCTATGACTTCCTAAAAGAAGAAATGAGCGATGATAAAGCAAAACACAAAATCTTGCCGCCAAGCAAATTTGGATTAGTCCAAATAACGCGACAAAGAGTACGGCCAGAAGTAAATATTAAAACTAGAGAAGAAGACCCAAACAATGAAAATGGCGAAATAGAAGCCCCAATATTAATCATTGACAGGATCGCTTCCGACCTAGAAAGAATATCAAAAACCCACGAAAATGTCGTTCTAAACGTACACCCATTCGTGGCCGCATACCTTACAAAAGGATTTCCATCAATTCGTTTCAAATGGTTTTTAGAACGAAAAAAATGGGTGAAAATCATACCACGTGACGCTTACACGTATTTAGAATATCATTTCTTTAACAATAAAGGAAAATATATTAAAGATTAAATCAAAACCGCCTTTTGTGAGATTGGCGGTTTTTTTGTGTCCAAAAGTCAACGAGCGATTTATTGAAATAACGTCATTGCGAGCAATAAACGAAGCAATCTTTTTTTTGGAGCTATTTCCAGCTATTCACTTCAATCTTTATTGTTAAAAAAACAATAAAGGATTTCCGTTTCTATCTGGGCTAGGGGATTTGATATATTTAAGATTATTTTCGTTTCCCTGCAAAAAATCGCTTCATTAATTCCGATGACTCCTCTGCCATAACCCCTCGAACAACAGTAGTTTTTGGGTGCAATTGCGTACCCATTTTCTCAAAACCCCGATGCTCATCACTAGCCCCAAAAACAATTTTCGAAATCTGGCTCCAATACAAAGCCCCAGCACACATCTGGCAAGGTTCAAGCGTAACATAGAGCGTGCAGCCCATCAAATATTTACCCCCAAGAAAATTCGCCGCCGAAGTAATGGCCTGCATTTCTGCATGGGCAGTAACATCGTTCAATAATTCGGTGAGATTGTGGGTTCTAGCAATGATTTTATTATCAATAACAATTAATGCTCCAACAGGAATTTCGCCTTTTTCAAAAGCAATTTCAGCTTCCTGCAAAGCTTTTTTCATAAAATAGTCGTCGCTGAAAGGATTTTTCATATTTTTCAAAACCCAAAAAAGGGAATTTTTAAGTTCCCAACAAAAATACAATTTCAAATCGTACATTTGCAATATGTCAAACAATTTACTTTCAAATATAAATTCGCCTACCGATTTAAGGCTTCTTGAAGAAGGTCAACTTCCTCAATTAGCCCAAGAATTACGCGAATTTATTATTGATGTCGTGGCTACAAAAGAAGGTCATTTAGGAGCAAGTTTGGGCGTTGTCGAACTGACAATCGCTTTGCACTATGTCTTCGATACCCCAAATGATTTACTAGTTTGGGACGTAGGTCATCAAGCCTATGGACATAAAATCCTTACTGGAAGACGAAATAATTTTCATACGAATAGGCAACTAAACGGGATATCAGGTTTTCCAAAACGCAGCGAAAGCAACTTCGACACCTTTGGCGTAGGCCACTCTTCGACTTCTATCTCGGCAGCATTAGGAATGGCAATTGCATCAAATCTGAAAGGCGATTTTGAGAAACAGCACATTGCAGTTATTGGAGACGCATCAATTGCAGCAGGAATGGCGTTTGAAGGACTGAATCACGCTGGAGTTACCGATGCAAATTTATTGGTAATTCTGAACGATAATGCTATCGGAATAGACCCAAGCGTTGGGGCTTTAAAAAATTATTTGACCGCCGTAAAAGATGGTAAAAATCCTAGGCAAAACAATATGATTAAGTCCTTGAATTTTGATTATTCTGGTCCAATTGACGGTCACGATATTGTTGCAGTTCTCAATGAATTAAAACGATTACGCAATATAAAAGGCCCAAAATTTCTTCATATAATTACCACAAAAGGAAAGGGATTGCAACAAGCCGAAGACAATCAAGTGCAATATCATGCACCTGGTAAATTTGATAAAATTACGGGTGATATTATCACAAAATCCGAATTAAATTTACCCCCAAAATACCAAGATGTGTTTGGGTTAACCATTTTAGATTTGGCGAAAGCCAATGAAAAAATAATAGGGATTACGCCCGCAATGCCTTCGGGGAGTTCATTAAAATTTATGATGGATGTTTTTCCAACACGTGCTTTTGATGTAGGAATTGCCGAGCAACATGCCGTAACATTAGCAGCAGGAATGGCAACTCAAGGCATGATTGTATATTGCAATATTTATTCTACTTTTCTGCAACGAGCTTATGATCAAGTGATTCACGATGTGGCTTTGCAAAATCTCCCCGTTATTTTCTGTTTGGATAGAGCTGGTTTGGTAGGAGAAGATGGTGCTACCCATCATGGAGTTTTTGATTTGGCCTATTTGCGTTGTGTTCCCAATATGATTGTCTATGCCCCAATGAACGAAATTGCCCTTAGAAACATATTATATACTGCCCAATTAGGGCTGAAAAATCCTATTGCTATTCGCTATCCTCGAGGTCGTGGTGAATTAATTGATTGGCAAAAACCATACAAAAAAATTGAAATTGGAAAGGCAAATTACCTTAAAGAAGGAACGGTTACTGCCGTTTTATCAAATGGTACAAT
The DNA here is from genome assembly GCA_903824755.1 of uncultured Bacteroidota bacterium. Taxonomy (GTDB): domain Bacteria; phylum Bacteroidota; class Bacteroidia; order Flavobacteriales; family Flavobacteriaceae; genus Flavobacterium. The sequence goes on from CAIJXW010000073.1 coordinate 10,598, forward strand.
TGGAAACATCGTCACTTTGGCATTGGCCAAAATAAATAATTCGGAAACAATTGCTCACTATGATTTTGCTTTTGTAAAACCATTAGATGAAAACGAGTTGCATATTATCTTTAATGAATTTGAAAAAATAATAACTATCGAAGAAGGTGTAATAAAAGGTGGTTTTGGAAGTGTAATTCTAGAATTTGCCTCCGAAAACAAGTATCCAAATCCGATATTAAATTTAGGAATTCCGGACGAATTTATAGAGCATGGTACGGTCGATGAATTGCAACAATATTGTAAAATTGACGTTGAAAGTCTTGTAAGCATTTTTTCAAATTTATAAATCTGAATTATAGTATCTATTTTTTATATGAAATTGAGTCGTTTATTTTTCATTATTTTAGCTACAATTACGCTAAATAGTTATTCTCAAATAGCGGAGCTTCCTTCCAAAAAAGATACTGTTTCTTACTGGAAATCAAAAAATACTATTGGTTTTGACCTCAACGAGATTGCATTCGTTAACTGGAGTGCTGGAGGGAACAGTTCTGTTTCAGGGATTTTGAAAGGGAATTTCACGCGTTCTTATTTATATAAAAACATAAAATGGTATAACGAGCTAATTGTGCGTTATGGAGTGAACAAACAAGATGGGCTGGACGTGCGAAAAACCGATGATGTTTTGTCATTTGCTTCTACTTTTGGCCACCGAAAAGACTCAATATCCAATTGGTTTCACTCGGCAAAATTTAATTTCAACTCGCAATTCACAAACGGATATGCTTATCCCAACACGAGTTATGCTATTTCGAAACCATTCGCTCCTGCCTATTCCTTTTTAGGCGTTGGAACGGAATATGCAAACAAAGAGAAAAAATTTATATTTTATTTTTCGCCATTCACTATGAAAAACACGTTTGTATTTGATCAAAGATTGGCAAATCAAGGTGCTTTTGGGGTAAAAAAAGCCGAATATGACAGCAATGGAAATTTGGTTCGAAACGGAGAATTATCAAAATCGGAGCTTGGCGTTTTGATTACAAATTTTTATAAAAAGGAACTATTCAAAAACATTACTTTAGAAAATCGTTTGAGTTTATATTCTGACTACATTAATAAATTTGGAAATATAGACATCGACTGGCAATTGCAATTGGATTTGGTTGTCAATGATTATGTTCGGGCTACTATTGCCACACATTTATTGTATGACGATGACATAAAATCAAAAAAACAGGTAAACGGACAACAGGTTATCGAAGGGCCAAAGGCACAATTAAAACAACTTTTGGGAGTTGGAATTATATATTCATTCTAAAAAAAAGCCTGAATCGATAAAGATTCAGGCTTTTTGAAATAGAGAATAAGTTCTTAATTTTTCACTATCTTTTGGTTATAATTTAGTGATTCACCACTAATTTTTATCACATACATTCCCGACTGAAGGTTGCTCAAATCGATAGATTTATCATTGCTAAACTTTTCTTGTTTAACGTCATAAACAATTCTTCCGTTCATGTCCACTACCATTATGTTGATTAGACCTGAATATTGTGGAACATTAATATTAAATTGTCCGTTTGATGGGTTTGGATATATAGAAACTGATTTTGAAGCAATAAAACTCTCTGTTGATAAAGTGGAGGCATCAAATACTCCTGAAAAAATTCCTCTTCCGTAGGTTGCAGCAAAAACGGCGTTGTCGTTTCTTAAATCCAAATCGGTTACTTTAACATTGCTCATTCCATTGAACGATTGGTTCCAGGTTGGGGATGTTGCACTAAAAGTGTTTGTGTACCAAACGCCTAATTCAGTTCCAATAATAACTTCATTTAAGTTTAAAGGATTTTGAAGAATACATTTTACTGGAATATCTGGGAAGTTTCCTTCTTTATTTTGCCAAGTTACTCCGCCATTGGCTGTATACCAAATGCTAACTACGCCATAATTATGGAAGGTAACAAAGATGTCGTTTGAGGTTGCTCCATATTCTACATCAGAAATACTTCCTACAAAACCTGGCCCTGTAATATTTGACCACACAGGTGGTGCTAAAGTCACATCGGTATTTGCAGATGTTACTTTCAATAATCTACCATTTCTACAACCTACCAAAAGTGTAGTCGATGTTGCTGGTGGTTTTGCAACTGCAAAAGCGGTGGCATTACTTGTTAATAAAGGGTCTGTCATAATTTGTCTAGAAACTGATGATAGCCCAATTTTTACGTTTGTATATCTTCTGATTTGATATACAGTAGCGGTCGAAGCCGTTCCAGGGGTATAATAATCAGTATATAAAATGTTTAAATTTGAGTCTAAAACCATTGGGGTAATAAATGCTCCATTTGTTGTAGATTCAGAATTTATTGATTTTGTTGCCGTTCCAGTTGCGGATCTACTATTTATGTTTTGATTATAGACATAATTAGTAATATAGTATTTATCAGCATCTTGGTCAAACATACTAAACGCCCCATCACCAGGTTGAACTTTAACTGATGCACCAGCTGCTGCACCTGGATTTGCAAAATATTGAGAGCCGTTGTCTTGTGCTCCTGCAACAAAATAATCACCTATAAGATTTCCGCCAGTTGCTCCTGTTGGAGCAACACCTAAACTATAAAATTGGGTAACATTAAATCCAGTATTTCTAGAAGATATTCCTGAAGAAGCTGTGGCAGTAGCCAAATTTCCTGTATAATAAACGCCGCCATCATTTCCAAAAATAGCTACATTTGAATTTCCTGGTTTGAAAGCCATAGCGTGTTGATCTGAATGTAAAGAAGTGCCTCCGTTCCAAGTTGAAATTTGAGTCCAAGCTGAACCTCCGTTTGTTGTTTTAAACAAATCGATTCCACCTACATAAAATGTTTGATCGTTGGAAGGATCTACTTCTATCAGAAGGTTATAGAAAGCCTGAGCTCCCGTAAAACCATATGTAGTTGTTCTGTCAGCAGGGTTTAATGTGCTTGCAGGTAAAGGCATTATATTTGAGGTTGCAAAACCATCTTGTGTACTAATAATTCTTACTTCTATACCGTCTGTAGATCCTGTTTGATTGATTTCTGACAAAACATAAAGCTTGTTTGGATTTGTAGAAGATACTGCTATTTGAGTTCTTGAGCCATCTGTCACAACATATTTTTGAGTAAAATTAGTTCCATCGGTTGAGGAATAAACTTTTCCGCCGCCATTTCCAAAAACGGTACTATTCATCGTTGAAACCCATATTTTATTATCGGCTCCAATAGCAATATCGTTAGGGCAATGTTTATTTCCTGTAGCAGTTAGTGGCAAGTTTATTTCTGTCCAGTTTTGTCCACCGTCTACCGACTTATACAAACCAAATTGTGGTCCTCCAAGAAAAGTAGTTGCATTTGCAGCAGCATAAAATGAATCTCCTGCCGCAGCATAAATTTCAGATACACCTGCATTATTTCTAACTTTAATATCATTTATAAATTGTATACCAGGGACTAGATTTCCAGTAAATGATCCTGGCAAAGTTATATTTAGTGTTCCGTTTATCGCTCCAGCAGCTTCTAGAATATCCCCATCGGCTTTGGAAATCATTACAGAAGGAATTGTTACATTTGGAGTAGTTCCAGGTGTAGTACCCATTGAAATAGGTTGCCCTTCGACATTATTCATCATGATTACTCCAACAGCACCGTATCCTTGAGCATTTTGGATTTTTTCAACAAATGAACATTCTCCTCTTCTAATTAAAGCAATTTTTCCGCTTAAAGAAGCTCCGTTTGAAAGTGTTGTTCCGCAACCTAATGTAGGCGTGGTAGTCCCATCACTAACAATAGCAATATTTGCAGTTATAGCAGTAGTTACAGCTGGTCCAAAAGCCGTAGTTGCATAACATTGATAGCTTCCAGCAACAGATGTTGGGGAATTTATTGTCACACTTGTAGCCGATTGAAATGAGGACGGCCCAGTAATTCCGCCAAAAACATTTGTCCAAGTCAAACCTCCATTGGTCGATTTCCATACTCCATCACCGTTCACATCACCGCCTACATAGGATTCTCCTGTTCCAACATAAAAAATATTGAGGTTATTTGGATCATACGTTATGCATGACACGGCCAGGTTTTCAGGAATATTTACTCTTGTCCATGCAGAATTTGCATTTGAAATGGCAGTGTTTTTCCATAATCCACCACTAACACCTCCTGCAAAAACAGTTTCTCCAGTTGAATCGTTTGGGTCAAACATGATAGCTCTTGTTCGTCCACCTACATTTGTTGGGCCTCTTTCTACCCATGAATTATCAACTGCATCTCCTGGAACTCTTCCTAATAAAAGTGAATTTTTTCTTTCTGTGGCTAATTTATTTCTAAGTGTAGCTATATTTTCTGGAGTAGGGCGACCCAAAACAGGACTCATTGTTAGCTCCCATTCGCTTTCATAATATTTATTTGGAGGAAGTCCGCTTGCTTTTCTTTCCTCTTTCGAAAGGGTTATTGTTTTTTTGAATGGACTATGTTCTTGAAAATAAGCTAATTTTTTTCTTAATTCAAGTGTTTTCTTGTCAGGTTTTGAAACACTGTTTGTAATTTTTTTGGATTTAATTACTTTTTTCACTTCGGTTTTGCTAACCAATTTTTTCTTTTGTGGAGAATTCGTTTGTGAATATCCAGAAAATACAAACATCAAGGTGCAAATAGATAATAGTACGTTTTTTTTCATTATTTATTTATTTGGGGAGTTTATTATTTCGGTAAAGTTAGGTTTTTTTTTAAATTTCTGCAAAATTTAACTTTTGTTTGCGTTAACGGTATTGTAAATTATCAAGGCGTTTCCGTCAGTTAGCAGCGAAATAAAGTGACAAATATGCAATAATTGATGGTAGAGGCTTTCTTTTTCGACATTGAATTTTTCGGGTAATAGCTTTAAAATCAGTTGATCATAATTTGATGGTTTTCCTTGATAGTTATTATTGAATGCTGTGATGAATTTGTCCAGCAAGGTGTTAATTATCTGATAGCCTGTAAGCTCTTTTTCAATTACTTCTCTACTTTGGTATATTTTTTTAACGCTTAATTTGATAATATCGTCCATTTGAGCTTTATATTTGCTCTTATCGGTGAGAGAAAACGGGAATTTCCCTTCCAAAATCGCAGTTTCATTTTCTATAAATACCGATACTGCATCATTAATTAGGCTTCCAATTGCCAAAGCTCTCAGGTAACTAATTCGGTCTTCTTTTGTTGTTAAGGTATTATATTTTGGAGCATCGATACTATCTTTTACAAGTTTTATAAGATATTCCAACGCATAATCTTCCGAAACTAACCCAAGGTTGATTCCGTCTTCAAAATCAATTATTGTATAACAAATATCATCGGCGGCTTCCACTAGATAGGCCAAAGGGTGTCTTTCAAAACCAATATCTGTTCCTGTTTTGTTTGAAATCATCCCTAATTCTTCGGCAACTTCCTGAAAGAATTTGGAGTCGGTTTGAAAGAAGCCATATTTTTTGTCGGCGATATTTTTTGTTGGTTTTTTAGGCAAGCTTTCCTTTGGATATTTCATAAACGCTCCCAAAGTGGCATACGAAATTCGCAAACCGCCTTCGTTTCCGGGCCTCGAACTCGTTAATACCGAGAATCCATTGGCATTTCCTTCATAATCAATAAGGTCTTGCCATTCTTTTTCGGTGAGTTGATCTTTATATTTTTGGCCTTTGCCAATAGAAAAATATTCTCCTATTGCTTTCTCGCCCGAATGTCCAAAAGGGGGATTCCCAATATCATGAGCTAGCGATGCGGCGGCAACGATGGCTCCAAAATCGTTAGCTTGATAACCATGAATTTCTTGAAGATAGGGATATTTTTCGATGATTTTTTTTCCAACCAATCGTCCAATAGAACGCCCAACGACAGATACTTCTAGGCTATGCGTTAGTCGTGTATGAACAAAATCGGTTTTGGAAAGCGGAATTACCTGTGTTTTATCTTGAAGACTTCGGAATGCCGATGAGAAAATAATGCGGTCATAATCTACTTCGAAACCCAATCGCAAATCGTCTTGTTCTTTGCGAAGTCTTTTGCTGGTGTCGCCTTGACGTTTTAGCGATAATAATTGTTCCCACTTCATGGCTTGAGGTTTTGAGGTTTCAATGCACGAATATACGAAAAATGTAGGTGATGATTATCGATTGTTCAAAACTGAATTTGCTTAATTGTCATAAACTGCTGTATTGATTGGGTTTTTTGGATTCTGTTTTTGAAAACATCGCCGGAGTGTAGTGTGCTAAAAGTGGTTTGGGGTTTGGTTTGCCCGAAAACTTTCGGTTAATGACTGACTTTGTAAGTACAAAACCAACTTTCAGTTGATGACCGAAACCCAAATCTCGTGTAACTGCTGTTAGCGGATGGCTTTTTGATTATTTATCTCCGTTTTTTCTGTTTCAGGAATTTGTTTTAATTCTTTAACTGATTCTTTAATATCTTGATAGGATAGCGTGTAAAACATAATCCCAATTGCTGAAAGTATTGTTATTAAACCAGAAATGATAATCCAAAACTCCGATTTTGTTAAATATTTTTCGGTAATTTCTTTGGAAAAACTTGAATAATCTTTTTTAATTTCTTTTATTTCTACATTAAAATCATCTTTTAATTTGTCATATCTTAAATGCATATTATCATTCAATCCAACTAAATCAGTCGTTTCAAATGATGTGCCTTTAGTTTTATTATTTATGTTTTCAGATATTTCTCTACTCTTTCCAGAATTTTCTTCAGTTACATAACTTGAATAATTTTTTCCCGATTTTAATTTTTGTAAATTTTTTCTAACGTCAAATTCATTTTCATTAAAGTTTGAAAAAACAGGTTTTATTTTATTAGAATTTTTACCCACTTTTAAATTGTATTTAGTTTTTCAAACAACGATTTCTCAACAGATAAAGAAGTCATATAAACATCTTTAATAGAACTAATTTTTACTGTTTCACTAGTTTTTAATATATAATTGTCTGTATCAATTGCAAATCCAGGTTTGTTTACTCTCAATTTTTCATTTTGGAATTGTTGCTTTGTCCAAACATCATCAATATTTATCGGACCAATCTCATATTTTCCATTTTGATAGACTAAATGAAAATTTAAATCTTTAGATGGAAATTCTTCTAAAATAAATTGACTTGGAAATAAGTTTAAAAATCCTTTAAGTATGTTTTCGTATTTCATTGATTTACTTGAATACGTGCCTTGTATTCTGCAACCAATGCGAATTATATCAATACTCAAATTGTCTTTTGCAATATTAAATAAAGTCGTGAAGTTGTTAAAAAATCTTTCATTTGTGTCATTACAATGACTCATTAAAGTTATTCGATGAGTGTCTATTAGGCATTTTTTCGTAACCAAATTTTGTTCTAAACTATCAGCGAAAGAAATCATACCGTCTCCTAATTCCCATTGTCCGTTTGGAATAATATTAGATTTTATTATTTCGTCCAAAATTTTACCTCTTTTATCAACAATTTGTGGATTTGGTTCAAATCTCACTTCCAATATTAGTTTTCTGTTTAGGATTGATGATGAGTCAATTGTATTTTTCATTTTTCATTTTTTTTTTAAGCTATCCGCTAACTATCCGCTAACCTCTACAAAGTAGAGCCTATCTCCCCAAATCTGGGTAATTCACCAAAGTCTAGCTTCGCGTTTTTTCTTTTAATAAATAATTGGGGATATTGGATATGGTGTCGGCATATACTTTATTCTAATTGTTCATTACTCGAACAAATGTAACTCAAAATAGTAGTAAAAGATTTTTTGAAACGGTTAAATTTTCAAAAAAAGATTTTTTATTGTATTTCCTTATCAGGAGCGGGTTCAGGAGGGTTTTTTGAGCGGTTTTTAGTACTACAATAAGGAGAAATTTATGGCTAAAATACAGTCGTTTTCAAAGTCGCATTTTGTTCGAAAATCGCTCTTTGAACCGCAAGCTGCGTGAAGGATAAAAGCGAAAAGCCCACAGCCATGTGGAGCGATAGCGGAACCTGGCGAGGACTTGTAGCGGATAGCCTGACCGAGTTTTGTGATGGCTTCTTGGTTTGTAATAGCGTTCTAAACGAGGGCACGCCCCAAAAAAAACCCTCACATTTCTGTAAGGGTTCTGAAGTTATAGGATTGCTTTGATTTGCATCTTCTAGCGTGTCCTAATATCTGTAATATTCTGGTTTGAAAGGCCCTTGAACCCCCACACCTATATAGTCTGCTTGGTCTTGACGCAAGGTTTCTAATTCAACACCTAGTTTTGCTAAGTGCAACATGGCCACTTTTTCGTCCAAATGTTTTGGTAACATATAGACATCATTTTTATAGGCAGCACTGTTTTTCCACAATTCGATTTGGGCTAATGTTTGGTTTGTAAACGAGTTACTCATCACAAAACTTGGGTGACCAGTAGCGCAACCTAGGTTTACTAAACGTCCTTCGGCCAACACTAATATGTCCACACCATCGATGGTATATTTATCTACTTGTGGTTTGATTTCTACTTTCGTATGACCATAGTTTGTGTTTAACCACGCCATATCAATCTCGTTGTCAAAATGCCCAATGTTGCAAACAATCGTTTTGTCTTTCATCGCTCGGAAATCGCTTTCCAAAACAATATCTTTATTTCCAGTAGTCGTTATTACGATATCGGCAGTTCCGATTACGGTAGCTAATTTTTTTACTTCAAACCCGTCCATCGCTGCTTGCAAGGCACAAATTGGGTCAATTTCGGTCACTGTTACAATAGATCCTGCACCTTTGAACGAGGCAGCAGTCCCTTTTCCTACATCTCCATAACCGCAAACTACAACACGTTTTCCTGCCAACATAATATCTGTAGCTCTTCGAACCGCATCAACAGCACTTTCTTTGCAACCGTATTTGTTGTCGAATTTTGATTTTGTCACCGAGTCATTCACATTAATTGCTGGCATTGGCAACGTTCCTGCTTTTACTCTTTCATATAATCTATGAACTCCTGTAGTGGTTTCTTCACTCAATCCTTTGATTCCAGCAACTAATTCTGGATAGCGATCAATCACCATATTGGTCAAATCTCCACCGTCATCAAGAATCATATTCAACGGTTTTCTGTCCTCACCAAAAAATAATGTTTGCTCGATACACCAGTCAAAATCAGGCTCATTCAAACCTTTCCAGGCATAAACCTGAATCCCAGCAGCAGCAATTGCAGCCGCAGCTTGATCTTGAGTAGAAAAAATATTGCAAGAACTCCAAGTCACTTCCGCACCTAATGCAATCAGTGTTTCAATCAACACCGCCGTTTGAATCGTCATGTGCAAACACCCAGCAATACGAGCACCAGCAAGAGGTTGTTCGTTTTTATATTCTGCTCGAAGGGCCATCAAACCTGGCATTTCGGCCTCGGCCAATTCAATTTCTTTTCTTCCCCAAGCCGCCAAGGAAATGTCTTTTACTTTGAAAGCCACATAAGGCATAGTCGTTGTACTCATTTATAGTATATTTGTATTGATAATTTTTTGCAAATTTAAACAATAGGTTATGATATAAAAAACTTTTCAGCACTAATTATGAATTGTTTGAGTGACTAACCTTTTGAAAAACAATTTAATAATTTATTTTTTTTGGAGCTATTCCCGCTGTACACTATATCTCTTGTGGCGAAAAAACGCCACAAGAGGATATCGTTTCCATCGGGGCTAAAAAACACTCAACAGCAACACATTAGAAACAAATAAACAAATGCCACTCTATAAAACTATTGCCGTTTCCAATCATACAAAAGTCTATATCTGGAAAATCACCGAATCTTTCCAAGCACTTTTGAACGCCGTTGTTTTGAATCAAATCAGCAACAACCGACTAGCAGCAATGAAATCCGAAATGCACCAACGTGGTTTTCTTAGCATTCGCAAACTTCTCCAAGAAGCAGGCTATACGGACAATGATTTGAAATATGACGCCTTCGGGAAGCCCCATCTAATCGATAATAAACACATTTCTATCACCCACTCGCACCACTTTTCGGCACTAATCATCAGTAACGAACCCTGCGGAATCGACATAGAAATGAATAGAGAAAAAATTATCGGCATTGCTACAAAATTTATCGAGTCTGAATTGGACTATTTAAACCCTGAAAACGAGCCTGAATACATAAAAAAATTAACCATTATTTGGGGTGCAAAAGAATGTATTTTTAAAATAAAAAATGAAGAAGGGATTAGTTTTAAAAATCATATTTCTGTCGAGCCTTTTGAGTTGTCTCAAAATCAAACCCTCGCAAAATTGCATATCCCAGAAACAATTTGTTCCTTTGAAATCCATTTCGAATCCATCGAAGAATTTGCTTTGGTTTATGCCTTCATAAAAAAATAATCATGCTAGACTTTTTTTTTGCACAATATAAAACCTACCCAAATTCAGAAATTTTTCTAGAAATTACAGCCATAATTTTCGGATTATTAAGCGTTTGGTTTGCAAAAAAAGACCATATTTGGGTTTTCCCCACAGGAATAATCAACACCTCAATATATGTTTATCTTTTATGGAAATGGGGACTACTAGGTGACATGATGATCAACGGGTATTATTTTGCAATGAGTATTTTTGGCTGGTATCACTGGACTCGAAAGAAAGAAGGTGTACCGGAATTTCCGATTTCTAGACTTTCAAAATCAGAAAAAAAGACCGCTATACTGCTATTTATAGCAACAATTTTATTTGTATTATTTATTTATCAGTATTTTAATAAATTTACATCTTCGTTTGCCTATGTTGATACTCTGGTCACAGGGATTTTCTTTGTAGGTATGTGGCTCATGGCCAAACGAAAAATCGAAAACTGGATCTTGTGGATTATAGGCGATATCATCTCTATTCCAATGTATTTTTTTAAAGGATATACATTTACAAGCATACAATATATTATATTTACAATTATTGCCATATTGGGCTATTTAGAATGGAAGAAAACCTTAAACAACTCCAGAATACTGGAAAAGACATTATAAAAATTGCAATCTACGGACCTGAAAGTACAGGAAAAACGACATTAGCAAAACAATTAGCCCTGCACTATAATACGGTTTGGGCTCCCGAATATGCAAGAGAATATTTGCAAAAAAAATGGAATTCCAAAAAAGAAATTTGTGCCGAAGAAGATTTACTTCCCATTGCAATCGGCCAAATGCAAATAGAAAATGAAGCACTCGAAAATGCCAATCAATTTCTTTTTGCCGACACTTGCCTAATGATTACAAAGGTTTTCTCCGAAATTTATTACGGATTTTGCAATCCAAATATCGATAAAGCCGCAAGAAAACATCGATATGATTTGTTTTTTCTGACCGATATTGATGTGCCTTGGGAAATGGACGATTTGCGGGACAAACCAAAAGGGCGAGAGGTTACATTTGATACTTTCAGAAAAGCATTAATCGATTGCAACAAACCCTTTATTGTCCTGAAAGGGAATCAAAAACAACGGTTCAGTCAAGCAATTATTATTTTGAAAGCTCTCGAAAAATCTAAGAAACTTGGACTTTCTTCCCATCAATTTGTGCAAATTTATGAATCGGGAATAGCAATTGAGGCCATTGAATTTCAATTAGATAGGTATCAAAACGGAATTCAAAAAACAATTATCGATAGACCAGCAATTATAAATGACGGAATTTTGCAGTTCTCCCCCGAAGAGCATCGAGATTTCTCGAAGCAATTTGATGATAAAAAACAAAAATTAAAACTAAAGAAATTTGTACCCGCATCAGGAGCTGCAAGCAGAATGTTTAAATTTCTAATCGAATTTCTAAATGAATTTGATGCAGAAAATGAAACGATAAACGCCTATATCAATAGAAAAAACGCAGCTGATTTAATGATTTTTTTGTCAGGAATGGAAAAGTTCCCCTTCTATCATCAAATCGATGAATTTTTAAAAAATAAATTCTCTGATTTCAATTCGTGGTCAAGAGACAAAAAAAATCATCAATTTATTTATACACTCTTAAACGAAAAATCCTTCGAATATGCATCAAAACCCAAAGGTGTTTTGCCATTTCATACCTACAAAAATCGATTAGCAACTCCCATAGAGGAGCATTTGTTTGAAAGCATTTATTATGCAGCATCAAATAATGAGTCGTTTTTGCATTTTACAATTTCTCAAAACCATCAAGAACATTTCGAAAGTGCTATCAAATTAGTAAAACAAAAAATTGAAAAGGATACTAAAACTAAAATAAATATTAACTTTTCGTATCAAAATACAGCAACAAATTCTATTGCCGTTAACTCCGAAAACGAACCGATTCAAAATGAATTTGGCGAATTGGTTTTTCGGCCAGGTGGTCACGGAGCTTTAATTCAGAACCTAAATCAATTGGACGCAGATATTGTTTTTATTAAAAACATTGATAATATAATTCAAAATAATATTGATACAATCGCCCTCTACAAAAAATCTCTTGCAGGAATATTGTGTCATTACCAACAAATAATTTTTAATTATTTGAAAATAATGGAGTCAAATACGCCCGAAATTATTGACGAAATAACAAGTTTTGTAGAGAATGATTTGAAAATTTCAATTATTGAAGATTTCACAAAATATACGCTAGAAAACAAAATCGAATACCTGAAAAATGTATTAAATAGACCTATTCGCGTTTGCGGAATGGTGAAAAACGAAGGGGAAGTAGGCGGTGGTCCATTTTGGGTAAAAGACGCAAAAGGATTTGTATCGCTCCAAATTGTTGAAACCGCACAAATCGATTTGGCTAATGTAAATCAAAACGAAATTCATAAAAAAGCAACACATTTCAACCCAGTAGATTTAGTGTGTGGTATAAAAAATTATAAAGGAATTAAATTCAATTTAGAGCAGTTTATTGACGCTAACAGTGGCTTTGTTGTAGAAAAAACCAAAAAAGGGAAGTATCTAAAAGCCTATGAATTGCCAGGTTTGTGGAACGGAGCTATGGCCAATTGGATTACAATTTTTGTAGAAATACCACTAATTACTTTTAATCCAGTAAAAACCGTCAACGACTTGCTAAAACCAGCACATCAAAATGATTAATTTTAAATAAATGGCTATAAATAAAGAAAAATTAATCTCAGAACTTCTCTATAAAGCCGTTAGAAGTAGTGGTGCAGGTGGGCAAAACGTAAATAAAGTATCCTCGAAAGTGGTGCTTTCCTTCGATGTGAAAAACTCAAATGCCCTGTCTGAACTCCAAAAAATGCTTCTAGAAAAGAATTTAGCCTCCCGACTCACAAATGAACAAATCTTAATTTTGAATTGTGACGAAGATAGAAGCCAACTCAAAAATAAAGAAATTGTCACGAAACGCTTTTTGTTAATTATCGAACAAGGACTGCACGTTCCAAAGAACAGAAAAGCAACAAAAATCCCGAAATCGGTAATTAGAAAAAGAATTAAAGACAAAAAAAGCGTATCCGAAATTAAGAAAAATAGAAAGCGACCTAATTTAGAATAGTTTGTTTTCAATTTTTTTTATAATAATAAAAATAAAACTACATTTGCAATGTCTCAAAGGGGTGCTCTAAATAACGAGCTGAGATTATACCCAAAGAACCTGGGCAGGTAATGCTGCCAAGGGAAAAAATGACAAAAAAGTAGCGTGCACACTATTATTTGTCATAAGAACAATCAATTTTAACAAAAAGAATAATTTCCCCCTTGTTATTCGTAAAAACTTTTACGAATGAATATTTTATTTTACAAAAAAAAGCAAGAACCAAGAACCAAAAGCTCATTAGCAGCAGTTTTTTTCTTTCTCCTAATTGCTACTTTTTCTTTTTCGCAAGAAACAAAAAAAGACACCCTCAAAACTAATGCACTCGATGAGGTGCTAATTTCGGCAATTAGAATTACCAAAAAAACGCCTATTTCCTTTTCAAATATGGATAAGGTAGAAATTGCGTATCGAAATTTAGGGCAGGACATTCCTATTTTATTGAATTTTTTACCTTCAGTTGTGACAACTTCCGATGCTGGAAACGGATTTGGATATACAGGAATTCGAGTTCGCGGAAGTGATGCCACTCGAGTAAATGTTACTATCAACGGAATCCCATATAATGACTCGGAAGGAAGTGGTACTTTTTTTGTTGATTTGCCCGATTTTGCATCTTCATTATCAAGCATTCAATTGCAGCGTGGCGTTGGGACTTCTACAAATGGCGCTGGTGCTTTTGGGGCAAGTTTAAATATGCTAACAGACAATCATTCCACTATTGGCTCGGCCGAAATAGCCAATGCAATGGGAAGCTTTAATTCTAGAAAAAGCAATGTCAAATTCAGCACGGGATTATTGAATAACCACTTTGAAATTTCAGGAAGACTATCAAATTTGCATTCTGATGGTTATGTGGATAGGGCGTTTTCTGATTTGAAATCCTATTTTTTGCAAGGGACTTACATCGGAAAAACGACTTTAATAAAAGCCCTCGTTTTTGGCGGGACAGAAAAAACATATCAGTCCTGGTATGGCGTTGACGCAGTAACATTAGCCAACGACCGAACCTTTAATTATGCAGGAATGTTTACCGATAGTTTCGGGCAAACGCAATTTTATAGCAATCAAACAGATAACTATCAACAGGATCACTATCAATTGCATTGGAATGAAAAACTAGCCCCAAATTGGAATACAAATTTGGCATTTCACTACACAAAAGGAAAGGGTTATTATGAAAATTATGAACAAGCGGCAGCATTTGATGATTATGGATTCAGCCCAATTATTATTGGAAATGAAACCATCAACGCTACGGATTTGATAAATCAAAAATGGTTGGATAATGATTTTTTTGGGACTACATTTTCTGTAAATTATAAAAAAGAGAGCCTTGATTTTATTTTTGGCGGAAGCATAAACAAATATGAAGGACTCCATTTTGGGAAAGTTATTTGGGCTCGATTCGCATCTTCTAGCGAACTCGACAACCATTATTATGACAATTATGGAAACAAGTTTGATGCTACATTTTATGCGAAAGCAAATTATCAACTAAATTCCAATTGGAATATTTTTGCCGATTTGCAATACAGAAATGTTAATTATAAAGCCAACGGAGTTCAGCCGAATGCGGTAAATGATTCCTTCAATTTTGCAAATCCAAAGGCTGGAGTTACCTATGAATTTAGAAAAAATAATCAAATTTATTTTTCTTATGCTATGGCAAATAGAGAGCCAAACAGAACCGATTATGAAAATGGTTCGCCAAAATCAGAACAGCTCAATGATTTTGAACTTGGCTGGCGATTTGAAAAAGGCAAATCAAAAATCAATATTAACGGTTATTATATGAGCTATAAAGACCAACTAGTTTTGACAGGTGCGTTGGATAATGTTGGCAATCCAATTCGGACAAATATTGGGAAAAGCTTCCGATTAGGAATTGAATTAGACGCCAATTTTGAGCTTGGCAAACAATGGATTTTGAGTCCAAATTTGGCGCTTAGTCAAAACAAAAATGTTGATTTTGTTATCGATAATGGAACAAGTCTTGAGTTTTTAGGGAATACAAATATTGCTTTTTCGCCTAATATTATCGCAGGAAATACACTTTCGTTTTTGCCAACGAAGGCTTTTCAAGTAAGGCTTTTGACAAAATTTGTAGGAAAACAATATATGGGAAATTCAGATGACGAATCATCAAAACTTGACGCCTATTCTCAAAATGACATCAATTTGATCTATGAAATCAAACCAAAAAATATATTCAAATCAATTGTTTTCTCTGGATTGATAAATAATGTTTTAGATGCAAAAATTGTTTCAAATGGTGCAGATTATGGAGGAGGATACGTGTATTATTTCCCTCAAGCAGGAATAAATTTCTTGGCAGGAATAACATTAAAATTCTAAAATAGAACATTCAAAAATAGAAACGTCTAGAAGTTTATTCTGGACGTTTTTTAGTTATATACCTTGATTATAGTTCCGTAAACCTCTACTCTATAGGGTTTTAGCGGATATTGCTTTCCTTCACATTGTCCAGAAAAAAGGCTATATGAAGCATTATCACAGCCGCAAATCGCATTAATTCCACTAATTGACAATGTCGAACACGCACTTAAGGCTTGGTTTGGGCAAGCGGCATCAAAGGCAACAAAATTATTGTTTCCCGCGTTAAAAACGATTAATCCTCTGGCTCCATAATTAGGAATAAATTTTGCGTTACTTACAAATTTCAAACTATTATAGGCAGGCAAATCGGTATTGATTTCGAGTGCAAAACCATAGTTTGGAATATACGGATTGTTGTTATTGAAGTTTTCAGTACTGCAATTCCAAAATAAAGGCAACAATAAAAGGAGTAAATATTTTCTCATGATTAAAAAAACTATAAAATAATAGCAGAACAAATTTAATTTATTTAACTTTGAATTCAATATGATTAACATATTATTATAGACTAACAAAAAATTGAAATATCTTTGAAAAAAGAAATCCCGTTGCTTATGGGATTTTTTCTATTTTATATAAATAACGAAATTATGAGTGCAGTATCTTATTACACAGCAGAAGGATTAAAAAAATTAAGGGAAGAATTAGATTATTTAAAAAACGTAATGCGTCCAAAAGCATCGCAGGATATCGCCGATGCAAGGGATAAAGGAGATTTGTCTGAAAACGCAGAATATGATGCTGCCAAAGAGGCACAAGGAATGCTCGAAATGCGAATTGCAAAATTGGAAGAAGTTCATTCAAATGCTCGATTGATAGATGAAACTCACCTTGATTTGTCAAAAGCATTGGTTTTGTCAAACGTAAAAATCAAAAATGTTTCCAACGGAATGGAGCTTAAATATACCTTGGTAGCCGAAAGTGAAGCCGATTTAAAAACAGGAAAAATATCAGTAACCTCTCCAATCGGGAAAGGATTACTTGGAAAATCAGTGGGCGATATTGCCGAAATCACGGTTCCTAATGGTATTTTGAAATTTGAAATTGTTGAAATTTCTAGAGATTAATCCGATGCCTACCATTTTCACAAAAATTATAAACGGGGAAATTCCTTGTTATAAAATAGCCGAGGACGATAATTTTTTGGCGTTTTTAGATGTCAATCCCAACGCTAAAGGACACACATTATGCATTCCAAAAATCGAAATAAACAAAATATTTGATATGGACGAAACCCATTATTTGGGTTTAATGCAGTTTTCTAGAAAAGTAGCAGTAGCACTAGAAAAAACAATTTCGTGCAAACGAATAGGCATGGCAGTTATTGGTCTCGAGGTGCCTCACGCCCATGTTCACTTGATTCCGTTGAACGAAATGGACGAAATGCGTTTTCAAAATAAAGTCAGTCTATCTGAAAACGAGTTTATAGAAATTGCAAAAGCCGTTCAAGAGAATTTATAAATCCCCCTTGTAATTAGTTTTTTTATTCAAGAATGCTTTAAAAAAAGCATTCTTGACTATAATTTATTTTACTTTTCTAAAACTAATTTGAATAACAGTCCCTTTTCCAATTTCTGAACTCAATACCCTTATTTTGCCTTTATGGTAATCTTCGACAATTCGTTTTGTTAATGAAAGTCCTAATCCCCAACCTCTTTTTTTGGTTGTAAAACCAGGTTCGAAAATTTGTTTATGTTGTTTTTTCGGGATTCCCATGCCTGTATCAACCACTTTTATTTTCACATTATTTGCCTTATCTTCTTCGATTATCACGTCTAATTTCCCTTTTCCTTTCATGGCGTCAATAGCATTTTTTATTAAATTTTCTAATGTCCAACTATGAAGTGCGGGATTAAGAGAAATATAAATAGGCTGTTTAGGTGCATTAAAACTAAATTCTACTTGTTTTGAAAAACGAGATTGCAAATAAAGAAATGAATTTTCGGTTTCAAGAATAAGATCTTTTGTTTCCAAAACGGGCTCTGAACCTATTTTAGAAAACCGATCGGTAATATTTTGCAAACGAACGATATCCTTTTCGATTTCTATAAGCGTAGTTTCGGCCACGTTATCAACTTTCATTATTTCGAGCCAGCCCATTAATGATGACAAAGGAGTACCGATTTGATGAGCAGTTTCTTTTGCCATACCAGCCCAAAGTTTATTTTGAGCTGCCATTTTAGTGCTTCGATAGTAGTTATAAATCAACGCTCCAAACAAGAAAATGATTAGTAATAACGCAATAGGAAAATATTTAAGCTTGTTTATTAAAGAGGAATTGCCGTAATATAAATTCTGAAATTTCCCGGGTACATATTCAAATTTTATTGGTTCGTTTTGTTTTTTTAGTTTCTGAAGAATTGTTTTTGCTTCGTTTGGGATCAACATTAATTTCTCGTCAATATTTTTATGACTAATAATGCTATCTTTTTCATCAGTGAGTATAATCGGAATTGTTTTGTTGTTGCTTATAATTTTATAGGGCAATTCAATTTCTGTATTTTCATTAGCATTAATAATCGTATTTTGAGCCTCTCCCCAATATTCCATTTTAATACGTTCTTCATTTTTGAATGTTTGAAAAAACTCATACGTATTCCAGAGTATCAAAGAAATGATAATAAACGAAGCGAAAATAATAAACCACCTCATAAAGGTTCTTTTGTTTGAAAAAAGCATATTTTGAGTTTTGAGCTATAAATATAGCAATTATTTAATAGGTTTTTAAAAACTAAAGAATGTCCTTTTAATTTTCATTATCTAAAATCATTTTTAGTACTTTTGTTTAAATTGAAAGTTATGATAAGCATTGAACCCAAAGAAATTTCTCCCGCAAAACTACAAGGGTATTTGCAAAGTGCCGTTGCACCTAGACCCATCGCTTTTGCTAGTACCCTTGACAAAAAAGGAAGGCCAAATTTATCCCCATTTAGTTTCTTCAATGTCTTTAGTTCAAACCCTCCAATTTTGATTTTTTCGCCTGCAAGACGGGTGCGAAATAACACAATAAAACACACATTGATTAACTCAGAATCTACTCGAGAAGTAGTAATAAATGTGGTCAATTTTGATATGGTACAACAAATGTCATTGTCTAGTACAGAATATCCAGACGGTGTTAATGAATTTATAAAAGCTGGATTTACGGCTCTTCCATCGGATATCGTGAAGCCATATAGGGTGATGGAATCTCCAGTGCAGTTTGAATGTAAAGTAAATGAAATAATTAGTCTAGGAAATGAAGGAGGAGCAGGGAATTTAATTATTTGCGAAGTAGTTAAAATTCACATTAACGAAGCAGTTTTGGACGAAAACGGCAGTATCGACCCAGTCAAAATTGACTTAGTTTCAAGATTAGGAGGCGATTGGTATTCTCGTGCTAACAAAGGATTATTTACCGTTCCAAAACCAGTCACTTCATTAGGAATAGGGGTGGATCAAATTCCGAATCGAATTAAAGAAAGTAGTGTTTTTGACGGAAATGATTTAGGCAAACTTGGAAATGTTGAAGCGTTGCCTACAACCCAAGAAATTGATATATTTGTAAAACAAAACTTTGCAGTAAAAGGCGTTTTGAGTGCCGATGATATTCAGAAGCAATATAAATTAGCCAAAGAATATTTGAATGTAAACGATTCAATTTCTGCATGGAAAGTATTGTTAGCCAAAGGAATTTAGTATATTTATAAAAAATTAATACAAGAAAGATGGAAGTATCAGGAAAAATCAAAGTGCTCGGAGAAGCAAAAAATGTAGGAAGCGGAAGTTTTCTAAAAAGAGAGTTGGTTGTTACAACAGATGAACAGTACCCTCAACATATAATGATTGAATTTGTTCAGGATAAATGTGACTTATTAAATAATTATAATATTGGTGAAGCAGTAAAAGTATCTATCAATTTGAGAGGACGCGAATGGGTTGATCCTCAAGGTGTGACCAAATATTTTAATGCTATTCAAGGTTGGAGAGTAGAAAGATTGGCTGCCGCTGCACCTGCTCAAGCACCACCAATGCCTGCCGCAACGTCATTTGCACCTGCAGAAAATTTTAAAGAAGAAGACCACGACGACCTTCCTTTCTAAAAATTATCTATAAATCATAACGCCTATGCCGTAGTTTGACCCTATTTGAGGATAAACTATTGCATGGGTTTTGTTTTTTGAAAAAGTCATAGATTTAAAAGGACACATATACGAAACGACTAAACCAACTCCAAGACCTATTCCAGCACCTGCCAAAACATCGGAAGTATAATGACGATTATTTGCAATCCTTAAAAATCCAGTAGTAGTTGCAAACAAAAAACCACTGCTGGCATACCAAATGTTACTGTCCTTATATTCATAAAACAATAAAGAAGCATTTGTAAATGCTGTGGCAGTATGACCCGATGGAAAGCTAAGATGATTGGAATGATCGGGGCGTTCTTCTTTAATAAGGTGTTTCATAGACAAAACTAAACCGCCCATAATTGCATTAGCAACTGCAATATTTATGGTTTGATGAAGTAAATCATTTTTTGGCTTGAAGCCCAAATATCTTCCTCCATAAATTTGTGCAATTCCGCCAAACTGAAGATAATTATCAACTTCTGTATGAAAATCATTTCCCAAAGTTCTTTGGACGTCTTCTTGCAGGTTTTTGTTTACAGGCGTATTTCTAATTAGCAAACCGCCAGAAATTAAAACTGTAGGGGCAATAAAATGTTTCAACGATATTTTATCTTGGCATTTAGTTTGTGAAATACTGTCAATTGATTGTGCGTTACTTATAAAAAGAAATAGAAAAAGGAAAGAAAAACAGTAAATTTTTTTCATAGAATTGTTCTAAAAGGTGATTCTTGCAC
This sequence comes from uncultured Bacteroidota bacterium, assembly GCA_903824755.1. Taxonomy (GTDB): domain Bacteria; phylum Bacteroidota; class Bacteroidia; order Flavobacteriales; family Flavobacteriaceae; genus Flavobacterium. The sequence goes on from CAIJXW010000073.1 coordinate 31,378, forward strand.
CAATCATATTAATGCCCGATTGTCTATATGCGTCTAAATTAAATGCATATTTTTTAGGGGTTGTTTTCTTAGTATTTGAAATAGCGACATTGCTTCTAGTAATGTTTTTTCCGATGATATAACCCATAACTAATGCAATAGGATAGTCGGAAACCCAGTGAACGCTACTTTGAACCATTTGAAAACCAAGAGCGCCAATAAGTGTATAGCCAACGGGGCGTATCCACTTTTTTTCAGGATAATTTCCCATAATAACATATAGTGAAGCCGTAGCAGTCATCATGTGTCCAGAAGGCATTGCGTCATATCTTGGGGTGTGTTTTGTATAGGCAATAATGCTAGGAAAAGGCGTCCAAGAACCGCCATCATTTCCATCGATTAATGCTGGTGCTGGGCTTTGTCTTCCTGTAATTCTTTTAATAGTTTGACTAAAAACACCACAAACGATCAGACTTTCCATTAGTCCAGTAGCAGTGTTTAAAGACCTATAATCATTGTTAATTAATCCATAGGTTGCTAGTCCCATACTTAGCATTATTGGGGTAGTTCCATTGCCAATTAAATATATTGCAGATGTTGCATTTGGCGGAATATTGCTTAATGGGCCAAAATTTTTATAACGAGCCACAGATGCCATGCCTAAATCTTCTCCAATAGCTATTGAATTTTCAAGTAATTTTTGGTCGGCAGGTAATAATGCAACCGTTGCAACCGTTGCACCCGCTAGGCCAATCATGTTATTAGTTTTACCAAAATCATGAAATGTACTCACCACATTGCTTGGAATTTTCGTAACTATACTGAAAAATTTTGGCTTTTTATAAGTATAAATGGCTCCGTTAGAAAGTGTATAAGATTGAATATCAACAGGACGCTGAATCGTGTCGGCTACTTGTGCATTTGCTAAAGCTGTAACTATAATAAAGATAAAAAAGAGATACTTTTTTGACATAATCAATTTAACTTTGTGTAAATATATTACAATTTTTATTTTGATTACGTTAACTAAATTAAATTTACATTAATTAACTAAAATTCTTTCTTTTGTATTTACTATCCGATAATTTGTATTTTCCACCCGTAGAAAATTCCACCCGAGAAGGGATTTTAGCTATAGGCGGAGATTTAAGTCCAGAACGCCTAATTCTTGCCTACCAAAGCGGAATTTTTCCTTGGTATAATGATGGCGAACCAATTTTCTGGTGGTCACCAAATCCAAGAATGGTACTTTTTTTAGATGATTTAGTGGTTTCAAAAAGTATGCGGAATATTCTCAACCGCAACAAATTTAAAGTCACATTTAATTCTAATTTTCGAGAAGTAATTTCTAATTGCCAAAAAATGATACGAGAAGGGCAACAAGGAACCTGGATTTCAAATGACATGATTGAGGCCTATTGCAAATTGAATGAGATGGGCGTGGCAAAATCCGTTGAGGTTTGGCAAGACGAAGAACTGGTTGGAGGGTTGTATGGAATCGATTTGGGTCATATTTTTTGCGGAGAAAGTATGTTTTCAAAAGAGAGTAATGCATCAAAAGTGGCTTTTATCGCTTTGGCAAACCAATTAAAAAGCAGCAATTATAAACTAATAGATTGTCAAGTTTATAACGAACATCTTGAAAGTTTAGGTTGTAAAGAAATTGAAAGAAAAGAATTTATGACTATCTTGAAAACCTAAATCAATTTCTTTTCCAGCAATCTTCAACATGATCATCAATCATTCCTGTGGCTTGCATGTGAGCATAAATCACCGTTGAACCTACAAATTTAAATCCTCTTTTTTTCAAATCTTTACTTATTTTATCCGAAATGGGAGATGTTGCAGGAATTTCTTTTATTGTTTTTGGGGAATTAATTATTGGTTTTCCGTCTATAAATCCCCAGATATAGTTGCTGAAACTCCCGTATTCTTCCTGAATTTTTATAAACGAAACAGCGTTTGAAACAGCAGATCGAATTTTTAACTGGTTTCGAATAATTCCAGCATTTTGCATTAATTCTTGAATTTTCTCTTCCGAGTATAAAGCTATTTTTGAATAGTTAAAATCATCAAAAGCCAGTCTGAAATTTTCTCTTTTTTTTAATATTGTAATCCAACTTAATCCCGCCTGAAAGGTTTCTAAAATTAGAAATTCAAATAATTTTTGGTCGTCAAATATAGGAACGCCCCATTCTTGATCATGATATTCTTCATAAATTGGGATTCCGACACACCATTTGCAACGTATTTTTTCTATCATTTAATTATGAAGATATTTTTCTATCACCGAATGGCCTACATAGATGAGTGGTGTTAAACACACTGCGATAATTAGTTTTACAAAATAACCCGTAAATGCAGAAGCAATATAAACTTCTGTTGTCATTTTTCCAGTCAGCCAAAATGCAATTCCAAGAACGATAAAACTATCAAAAAGTTGAGATATTACCGTAGAGCCAGTACTCCTTAGCCATATCATTTTGTTTCCTGTTTTATTTTTGAAAAAGTGAAAAATGGTAACATCAATAAGTTGCGAAACCAAAAATGCGGTTATACTCCCAACAATTATCCACATGCTCTGACCAAAAACACCATTAAATTGATCGTCTGAAACTAAATCAGCTCCTTTTACGGCAGGAATTTTTAATGCAAAATAGAGAAGAACGAAACAGTAGGTGATCAATCCAGCCGTAATTAGGGATAATTTTTTTACGCCCTTTTCTCCAAAATATTCATTGATTAAATCAGTAGTAATAAATACGATTGGCCACGGAAGAATCCCTATACTCATCACATAAGGGCCTAATTGAATGAGTTTTCCACCGATGAGTTCAGCAAACACAGCGTTTGTAATGAAAATCCCGGCAAGGATTATAAACACTAAATCTTTCTTTGATTGAAACATATTATTATTCTTTTATCAAAATTACAATATTATTTAAAACCAAATAGGTCAAAACTAAAATTCCCATTTCAAATATTGAAATGGGAATTAATAATTTATAGAACGATTAGGGGTTATCCTAAAGCTGCTCTTTTGAAACCTGTTACCACCAAGTTAGCATCAACAGATTTAATATATTCTGCAACGCTCAACTTATTGTCTTTAATATAATCTTGGTTTACTAAAGTATTATCTTTAAAGAAACGTGCTAATTTTCCTTTTGCAATATTGTCTAACATTGCTTCTGGTTTTCCTTCTTGACGAAGAATATCTTTTGCAATTTCGATTTCTTTTGCAATTGTTTCAGAGTCAACGCCAGCCTCGTCTAATGCGATTGGAGCCATTGCAGCTGCTTGCATAGAGATATTTCTTGCTGCTTCTTCTGCTCCTGCTACATTTGCAGAAAGTGCAGTTAATGTTGCAATTTTATTTCCTGAGTGAATATAAGACCCGATGAAAGCACCTTCTAATTTTTCGAAAGTTCTAATTTCAAGTTTTTCACCAATTACACCCGTTTGTTCAATTAGTTTTTCGGCAACAGTGATACCGTTGAAATCAGCAGCCAAAAAAGCTTCTTTAGTGTCAAAGTTCAAAGCTAAATTTGCCATTTCGGTAGCCATTTTTACAAAGTTTTCATTCATTCCTACGAAATCTGTTTCGCAGTTCAAAGTGATAACAACACCAGCAGTTTTTGCAGCATTTACTACTGCAATTGCAGCTCCTTCTGTAGATTCTCTATCAGAGCGGTTTGCCGCTACTTTTTGTCCTTTTTTACGTAGGTTTTCGATAGCTAAATCAAAATCTCCGTCCGCTTCTACCAAAGCTTTTTTGCAGTCCATCATTCCTGCACCTGTGATTGTTCTTAATTTATTTACGTCTGCAGCAGTTATTGTTGCCATAATTTTTGTTTTTTAAAGAGTAAAAGATTGAAAAATTTAAGAGTTGAATACCACTAATTTAAAATTAATAAGTATCAAATCTATAAATTCTTCAATCTTAAAAATTTATTTTTATTCTTCTGTTGAAGCTTCTTCAGTTGTTTCTGTAGCTTCTTCTTCCGTTGCAGGCTCTTCAGCTACAACAACTTCTTCGGCTACAACTTCTTCAGTTGCTACAACGGTTTCTGCTACTGGTTCAAGAACTTCTGCAACTTCGGCTGCTTCTACTACTTCAGTAGCTTCTTCACCTTCTTTGTCAGAACTTCTATTTGCTAGACCGTCAATAACGGCAGCAGTAACAAGAGTTAAAATTTTATCAATAGATTTTGAAGCATCATCATTTGATGGAATTACATAATCAACCTCACGTGGGTCAGAATTTGTATCAACCATTGCAAAAACTGGAATGTTTAATTTTTGAGCTTCTTTTATCGCGATGTGTTCTGCTTTGATATCTACTACAAATAATGCAGCAGGTAATCTAGACATATCTGCAATCGAACCTAGATTTTTCTCTAATTTTGCACGAAGACGATCTACTTGCAAACGTTCTTTTTTAGACAATGTCATAAAGGTACCGTCTTTCTTCATTTTATCAATAGTTGCCATTTTTTTAACGGCTTTTCTGATAGTTACAAAGTTAGTTAGCATTCCGCCAGGCCATCTTTCAGTGATGTACGGCATGTTTGCTGCTTTTGCTTTTTCGGCAACGATATCTTTTGCTTGTTTTTTGGTAGCTACAAATAATATTTTTCTACCTGATGCTGCAATTTTTCTTAAAGCTTCGTTTGCTTCTTCAATTTTTGCTGCAGTTTTATATAGATTGATAATGTGAATTCCATTACGTTCCATATAAATATAAGGAGCCATGTTTGGATCCCATTTTCTAGTCATGTGTCCAAAGTGAACACCTGCTTCTAATAATTCTTTAACGTCAATTTTGTTTGCCATTGTGTAATAGTTTACGTTCCGTGATTAGCAATGTTCCGTTGGGCTTTACGCTTGAGGCTTCATTTAGATGCTAAACTAATTCCCTTTTTGAAAGGAATATCGACAACTTTGTTTTTAATTCAATTTTAATTGTAAAAATAGTTCTGAAAAAATATTCTGATAAATATCGAATATTAACGTTTTGAGAATTGGAATCTCTTACGTGCTTTTTTCTGTCCGAATTTTTTACGTTCTACCATTCTTGGATCTCTTGTTAATAATCCTTCTGGTTTAAGGATAGCTCTGTTTTCCGCCTCAACTTCACACATTGCTCTTGCAATAGCCATTCTTACAGCTTCTGCTTGTCCTGTAGCTCCACCTCCATATACGTTCACTTTAACGTCAAAGTTGGTTGCATTTTCTGTCATAGACATCGGTTGCATTACTTTGTACTGTAAAGTAGCAGTAGGGAAATAGTTACTAAATTCTCTTTTGTTTACCGTGATTTTTCCTGTTCCTTCTGAAACATAAACACGAGCAACAGCGCATTTTCTTCTACCGATTTTGTGAATAACTCCCATTACTTAAGATCGTTTAGGTTAACTGTTTTTGGTTGTTGAGCGGCATGTTTGTGCCCAGAACCAACATTTACATTTAAATTTCTGAAAAGTTCGGCTCCTAATTTATTTTTAGGTAACATCCCTTTTACAGCTTTCTCTACTAATAATGCAGGGTTTTTTTGTTGCATTACTTTAGCAGTTAAAGTTCTTTGTCCTCCTGGATAACCTGTGTGTCTGATGTACGTTTTGTCATCTAACTTGTTACCAGTAAGGTTGATTTTTTCTGCGTTGATAACAATTACGTTATCACCACAATCAACGTGCGGTGTATAACTTGGCTTGTATTTACCTCTCAAAAGCATTGCTACTTTTGTTGATAAACGACCTAAGTTATGCCCTTCAGCGTCCACAACAATCCACTGCTTGTCTGCAGTTGCCTTGTTTGCTGATACTGTTTTGTAGCTTAATGTGTTCACAATAATTAATTTAAATTAAACATTCCATTCCCAATAAAGGGAGTGCAAAAGTACAATTAATTATGAGATATACAAATAGGGACACTAAAATATTACATAGAACCTGTTTTTGTTGTCAGTAATATTTGGTTTTTTGCCATTTTAAAGCTAAAAAAATGTATTTTTACTTTTTAATTTAAAAGCATGAAAGCAAAAGCCACCTTAAAACAAATCGCAAAAGAATTTGAAGTATCTATTTCTACTGTGTCTAAAGCTTTAAGCGATAGTCCTGAAATTAGTGAAGCTACCAAAACTAAAATTAAAGAATATGCGAAGTTGCAAAATTACAAGCCCAATAGCATTGCAAAAAATTTAAAAAATCAACGCACCAATACGATTGGTGTCATCATACCTAATATACTAAATCCCTTTTTTGCTAAAGTATTTAGTGGAATTGAAAAAGCTGCTTTAGCTAAAGGCTATAATGTAATTACTGGAATATCCAATGAATCTCACGAAAAAGAGATGGAAGTCATGGACATGTTAAATAATGGCACTATTGACGGATTTATCGTTTCGGTGGCTGAAGAAACGCAATCTAAAAAGGAATACCAACATTTCAAAGAAATCATCAACAGCGGAACGCCTATTGTCATGTTTGATCGCGTGGCCGATTCTATTGTTTGCGATAAAGTAATTGTGGACGATTTTGAATCGGCATTTGAAGCGACGCAACACTTGGTTAAATTAGGAAGTAAAAAAATTGCATTACTTTCTACCATTGGTAATTTAAGTGTAGGAGAATTGCGCTTTGAAGGCTACCAAAAAGCCTTAAAAGAAAATCATATAAAAATCGATTCTAATTTGCTTGTGCTAGAAAACGAATTGGAATTGTTTGATGCAAAATTAGCCAATTTATTTCAAAAGGAAAAAGTAGATGCTGTATTTGCATTGGATGAGCATGCTTCAACAATGGCCATGAAATTAGCCATCAAGAAGGGTATAAAAATTCCAGAACAATTAAATATTATAGGTTTTGCCGATGGCGTATGGTCTAAACGATTAACGCCAAGTTTGTCTACTGTGAGTCAGCATGCACCAGAAATTGGAGCAAAAGCAGCTGAATTATTGATCGCCAAATTGAATACAAAAGACGAATTTTATCAACATCAAACCGTTGTGGTAAAAACAGAATTGCGACAAAGAGAATCGACCCGAAAGTTATAATTGGGCTTTTTTATCATCGTTCCAAGTGATGTATCCAATGATCGCATTGAAAAAATAAAACGCATACTTGGCAACATTTGCAACATTCATCAATAGGATGCTTTGAATGATTTTGGTTAGGTTATAAAATTGCCATAAAAACCAGTTATCTGGATACATGCGTGCCGTATTAAATGTCCCCCCAAAAGTAATACCAGCAGGAACAGCAATTGCAAAAAACAATTTCCAATCGATAGGTGTTTGCGCGATGTATTTAAAAGCTAAATAATTTAATAGGATGGAAAAGAAAAAACCTAAGAGTATATTTCGATAGAAAATAAAATCGATGGAACGTAAAATTTTGCTTTTTTTCCAGGCTTTAAACACCAAAAAGTTTCCAATAAATGAGATGGGATAGGTCAAAATTGCTCCTATATTTCCTAATAAATAATCGATACTACCGCTTAAAAAAGTATTGCAGGTTGTGATTAAATTTCCGAAATTATTTTTTTTGGTTACCAATCTATTTCCTATCATGGATAGCCCTGTGTTTACAATCGAAACATAACCCAGAAAGAAAACATATTTTGTGCCTTTAAAAGTGAAATCTATTTCGGTTTTGTGATAGCCTAATGTTACCGAAGCCGCAAGTACAATGGCTAATCCAATAAAATCGAGATACGTGCTATTGGTTATTTTTTTTATGGTAGTAATGATAGTATTACTCATTTATTCTTTAGTAAAGTTAAAACGCATACCGCCTTGATTCAAGACAAAACTGTTTTCGCCAAAAATTATTTCGATCCCAGCGGATGCAAATATAAATGTTTTTTCTACTTTAAAAGTCAACGGAAAAGCACTTTGTCCGGTTGCTTGTGCAATCAGTTCTTTGTCTTTCTCTGTAATGGTTATTTTTAAGGGCAACTCTTTTGAAGCATATGTTCCGGTGTATTTGGCTAAAATAGCAGGATCAACTTTAGTAAATGTTGGAAAGGGAAAAGGCATTTTATAGTAAATACTGAGTATCCCAATCATAATATCATTTCTATTAAAGTTGTCACCGTTAACAATTAATGAAATGCCTAATTTTTCCGTTGGATAATACCCCACAACGGCTCTAAAGTTTTCGATGCCACCCGTGTGACCATAAAATCGACGTTCACCAAAGGGGAATTGCATTAATGCTTTTCCATAGCCTTCTTTGATTTCTTTCATTTGTTCTAAGGAAGAAGGTTTGATCAATTTTCCATCAAAAAGCGTATACATAAATCGCGTTACATCTGCTGGAGTTGAAATAATGGCTCCTGCCGAATAAGCAATTGAATTTTCCCATTCCGTAATTTTCTCCCATTGGGAACCATTATTGGTATACGAATAACTTTCACCTTTTGCAGTATTGATTTTTTCCGATGGAAAATAGGTGTTTACCAAGTTGGCTTTTTTTACAATTCGAGTTTGAAGGTTTTCGGCGTAGGATTTTTTGGTGAGCGTTTCAATAATGTAGCCCAGTAAATTATAGTTTGAATTGCTGTATTCGTGTTTGGTTCCAGGTTCAAAAAGTGGTTTGTAATCGGTTATTTTTTGAATCATTTCTTCTTTGGAATGAAAACGATAGATGTTTTTTGCGGTAATGGTATCTCCATTTATATAATCTACAATGCCTGTTCTATGATGCAATAAATCATAAATTGAAATTTTTTCTGCATTCGGAATCTTAGGATAAAAACGACTCAATTTAGTATCAAGCGTTAACTTGTTCTCTTCAATTAATTGCATGATCATCACCGCAGTGAATGTCTTTGTTATCGAGCCAATTTTGTATTTGGTCAACCGATCGGCTGCGATATTGTTTTGTATATCGGCAAAACCATACCCTTTATTGTACACAACATTTTCGCCTTCGCGGATGCAAAGTGCTCCCATGAATTTATCATTTTTATTCAAATAGGTGAGCAAGCTATCTATTTTTTGAAAGCGATCTTGCGCAACAGAAAGCATCGAAAAGGTC
>CAIJXW010000074.1 GCA_903824755.1 uncultured Bacteroidota bacterium
CCCAACAACGAATGGAAGATGCAAAAAAACGTTTGGATACAGTTTTAATTGACGAGCAAAGTGCAGACGGTCTGCTAAAAATCACTATAACAGCAAATAGAACAATACAATCTATTTCTATAAATGAATCACTTTTGGAAGATATAGAGCAACTCGAAGATTATTTGATTGTGACCATAAACAAAGCTATCGAAAAAGCTACAAATGTAAATCAAACAGAAATAGATGCTGTTACCAAAATAGACATACCAATGATTCCAGGTATGGAAGATATGTTCAAATAATTCTATACTATTAAAAAAAACGGATAAATTAAAATGATGTTTTGAGGTTATCATTTTAATTTATCAGTTATGATTTTCGGCTGCCATTCGCCTCAAAAGTTTCGATGGGAGTTAATGGAATCTATGGCGAGTGTACAACTAGTGGTTGAGTTTGAATTTTTTTTTAGTATTTGTTTTAATAGTTTGGTTTGCATGATCTACCAAAACATTTCCCTCATTTTCGTAATATTGTTCTAACTGGTAGTTAATGATATATAAATGGTATAAAAAAGTTATACATCAATTACAAAATCAATTTTTCCAAGGTTTCCATAACATAACTGTGCATCACTTCGCGATAATCCAAATGGGTTACAATTCGGAGTTTTCCGTGTCCCATCGAACTAATAGATATTCCTTTTTGCTTTAGCTGATCGATTAAACCGTTTTCATTAATTGTGGGTTGAACAGAAAAAATTAAGATATTTGTTTCAATAGGCTCTACCTTGGCAACCCAATCCAATTTTTGAAGTACATTACCCAATTCTTTTGCTCGCCTATGATCTTCTGACAATCGATCAATATTATGTTCTAATGCATATAATCCAGCAGCTGCAAGATAGCCTACTTGTCGCATTCCGCCACCAAGTATCTTTCTAATTCTTAATGCTCTATGTATTGTTTCTTTATCCGATAATAGAAGTGATCCTATCGGTGCTCCTAATCCTTTTGATAAACATACTGAAATAGTGTCAAATACTTTTCCATACTCTTTTGGATCATCTTTGGTGACAACCAAAGCATTCCAAATTCGAGCACCATCTAAATGAAATTTTAGATTATTTGTATCACAAACTTTCCGTATTTTCCTAAATTCTTCAAAATCATAACAAGCTCCCCCACCCTTATTTGTTGTGTTTTCTACACAAACTAAACTAGTTAACGGACTATGATAAAATTCTGGATCATTGATAGCTCCTGCAACTTGGTTTGCTGTTATCATGCCACGATTTCCATCTAATAAGCAACAAGAAACGCCACTATTAAATGAAACTCCACCGCCTTCATAATTATAAACATGAGCCCATTTATCGGCTATGAGCTGCTCGCCTGGCTGGGTGTGCAACTTAATTGCGGTTTGATTTGCCATTGTTCCAGACGGAAAAAACAAGGCTGCTTCCATACCAAAATAATCTGCAACTTTTGCTTCTAATTCAATTACAGTAGGATCCTGTTTATAGACATCATCACCAACTTTGGCTTGAAACATTTGTACTAACATTTCTTGAGTAGGTTTGGTGACGGTATCACTGACTAAATTTATTTCCATAATATCAAAAGTATAGCTTATTTTTGTAAAATGTAAAATTATAATAATTTATGACAACTACCGAACAAATAAAAGGTATTGTAGAGCGCCTTGGTGCGTTGAGGAGGTATCTTTGACGTGGATACCAAATTAATAGAGATTACTAATGAAGAAGAAAAGACTTTAGCACCCGATTTTTGGAATAATGCTAAAGAAGCCGAACTTTTTGTGAAAAATCTCCGTTCTAAGAAAAAATGGGTCGAAGACTACAATAAAGCAATCATTTTGGTAGACGAATTGCTTCTTGCTTATGATTTTTTTAAAGAAGGAGAAGTATCTGCCGATGAACTTGACGAGCACTTTCGTCAAGCAAATTTGCACATTGAAGCAATAGAATTTAAAAATATGCTTTCGGACGAAGGCGATACTTTGAGTGCAGTACTTCAAATTACGGCTGGTGCAGGAGGAACAGAAAGTTGCGATTGGGCCGAAATGCTCATGCGAATGTATATGATGTGGGGCGAAAAATATGGCTATAAAATCAAAGAATTAAATTTCCAAAAAGGCGAATCCGCAGGGATAAAAACGGTAACTCTAGAATTTGAAGGCGATTATTCTTTTGGATATCTAAAAGGAGAAAATGGCGTGCATCGATTAGTGCGAATTTCACCTTTTGATAGCAACGCAAAACGCCACACTTCTTTTGCATCTGTATATGTATATCCACTTGCCGATGATACGATAGAAATCGAAATCAATCCTTCTGATATTTCCTGGGAAACAATGCGTTCTAGTGGTGCTGGAGGTCAGAATGTAAACAAAGTTGAAACAGCAGTTCGTTTGCGTCATCACCCTACTGGAATTATTATTGAAAATTCGGAAACACGTTCTCAATTAGATAATAAAACCAAAGCAATGCAATTGTTAAAATCTCAATTATATGAAATAGAATTAAAGAAAAAACAAGCTTTGCGTGATGAAATTGAAGCTAATAAAAAGAAAATTGAATGGGGATCACAAATTCGTAATTATGTTATGCACCCCTATAAATTAGTGAAAGACGTTCGCACAGGATATGAAACCAGTAATGTAGATGGGGTTATGAATGGAGAAATTGATGATTTTTTGAAAGCCTATTTGATGATGATGGGACAACGAACTGATAATTAATTTGCCGAAAACTCAACAAAATTGCATAGAAATAATTGAATCTTTATACTTATTTTTGTAAAAAATATTTTTATGCAATTCTTCAAAAAAACAGCTCCTTTCTATAATCTGACTTTGTTTTATATCATTATCAGTATAATTCTCCGTGCCGTTTTAATGGTTCACCCCATCACACAATCAAATTTTGAATGGATTGATATTATAAAAATATTCGTTCTTGGAATGCTCTCTGATTTCTTCGTTTTTTCGATAGCTAGTTTTTTTCTTTGGCTCTATTTGTCATTTTTATCCGAAAAAAAATACAATAAACCTTGGGGATATATCATTTTTGGTTGCCTTGTTATCTTGTTGCTTTATGTCACTTTTTTTAACACAATTCTCAATGAATACGGCGGAGCATTGCCAACAATCGGTATCAGTTTTATTGCAATTAAAACCGTACTTTTTGGAATTTTACTTTTTTTACCAAAATATAGAGCAAACATAAGATTGGGTTTGTTCTCAATAACCATTTTCATATTCGTTTTATTTATTATTCAAAACGGTCTTAGTGAATTTTTCTTTTGGAATGAATTTGGTTTAAAATACAACTTTATAGCCGTAAATTATTTGGTTTATACCAATGAAGTAATTGGTAATATTATGCAATCCTATCCCATAATTCCATTATTTATTGGAG
>CAIJXW010000075.1 GCA_903824755.1 uncultured Bacteroidota bacterium
ATAAAATGGGCTTCGATTATTTTTATTAAAATAATAGAAGAATCTAATATTTTATCTGTTTTTTTAAAAAAATTATTTTTCGATTTCTCGTAAACTTTCCATTTTTTTATTGGCCAAAAAACCGGTGATGTCCTCAAAATGTTCTACAACGCGTTTGTTCCCGAACTCAAAAACTTTTGTTGCCAATCCATCTAGGAAATCTCTATCGTGAGAAACGAGAATTAAGGTACCATCAAATTCTCGAAGTGCGTCTTTGATAATGTCTTTTGTTTTCATGTCCAGATGATTTGAGGGTTCATCTAATATCAATAAATTTACTGGCTCAAGCAACAATTTTATCATAGCCAGTCTCGTTTTTTCTCCACCTGAAAGCACTTTTACTTTTTTTGTTACGTCATCACCGTGAAACATAAAAGCGCCCAGAATATTTTTTATTTGTGTGCGAATTTCTCCAACTGCAATTCCGTCAATTGTTTCAAAAATAGTAGCATTTTCGTCTAATAATGATGCTTGATTTTGTGCAAAATAACCGATTTGTGCATTATGACCAATTTCTACGCTACCGCTATTAATCTCGATTTCTTTCATAATAGCTTTTATCATGGTTGATTTTCCTTCCCCATTTTTTCCTACAAAAGCTACTTTTTGTCCACGTTCAATTACAATATTGGCCCCTTTAAAAACAACATGATTATCATATTTTTTTTCTAAATCTTTTACGATTACGGGATATTGTCCTGAACGAATTGCTGGTGGAAACTTCAATCTTAGAGCGGAAGTATCGACCTCATCAATTTCTACAGGTACAATTTTTTCAAGCATTTTTACACGAGATTGTACGGATAATGTTTTAGAAAATGTTCCTTTAAATCTTTCGATAAATTCCATATTATCGGCTATCATTTTTTGCTGCTCATCATAGGCTTTTTGCTGATGAACTCGGCGGTCTTTTCTAAGTTCTAAATAATGTGAATATTTGGCTTTATAGTCATAAATTCGGCCCATCGTTACTTCAATAGTTCGATTAGTAATATTATCTACAAAAGCTCTATCGTGAGAAATAGCAACAACTGCTTTGGCAGAATTAATCAAAAAGTCCTCCAGCCACTGAATACTTTCAATATCCATGTGATTTGTAGGCTCATCTAATAATATCAAATCTGGTTTTTGTAATAAAATTTTCGCTAATTCTATTCTCATTCTCCAACCTCCCGAAAATTCAGAAGTTTGACGTGAAAAATCTTCTCGAACAAATCCCAAACCGAGAAGAATTTTTTCTACTTCGGCTTCATAATTTACCTCTTCTATCGCATAAAATTTTTCGCTCAAATCAGAAACACGTTCAATCAATTTCATATAAGCATCACTTTCATAATCCGTTCTGATGGTTAATTGTTCGTTGATTTGGTCAATTTCGGCCTTCATTGAAAAAATTTCTCCAAAAGCTTTTGAAGTTTCTTCCACTACCGTACTGCCATCTTTTGTTAGTAAATGTTGCGGCAAATAAGCAATTATTGCTTCTTTTGGTGCAGATATGTTTCCTGATGACGGTTTGCTTTGTCCTGCAATTATTTTTAAAAGTGTAGATTTTCCTGCTCCATTTTTACCCATTAGGGCAATTTTGTCATTTTCATTTATTGCAAAAGAAACATCACTAAATAGTGTTGTTCCACCAAATTGTACCGAAATATCGTTTACTGTAATCATTGTGTTTATTAAAATTCAAGGCGCAAAGATAGTCTAAATAAGCAAATTTATATACTCATTCGAAACTCCTCAATTATTGGACTTGCTTTTCCATAATCTACTTCTTGAATAAACACCTCTACGGCCAAATCTGAATTACCAAAACCTGCTAATCGGGCAGATTGAATATTGTTCTTTAAAATTGTCTTCACTTCTATTGCTTCTATTTTTTCTTGTAATGCTAGAGCTAGAATTTCACTTCCTGAAAATATTTTTATTAATCCCATGATTTTTATTTTTTTATGATTTTTAAAATTTGTGTTGCATTTTCTGTGGTGATTTTTATAAAATATAATCCCTTTGAAAAATGCTGTAAATCGATTTGACGATTAGAATTTGTTATTTTATTTTCCAAAATAACTTTTCCTGAAATATCACTAATTTGATACATCACATCTGTAATGTTTGAATCCCAATTGATGGAAACGTTTTCTGAGGTTGGGTTTGGGAAAACAGAAAATAGTTGTTTGTTATTTTCAAAATTTGAAAGATTTGGAACTTGAACTATTTTTATAATTTCGTCCCAACTTTGAATATTATTTTCAACATATAATTTCACCTGATAATTCCCAGAAGTCGTATAGGTGTGACTTGGATTTTGCAAGTTACTAGTTGTGCCATCTCCAAAATCCCACCACCATGCTAAATCTCCTGTACTCAAATCATTAAATGTAGTGGTAAGATTTGTTGTATTCCAAGAATAATCGGCTGTTGGTTTGTGTTGTTTCCATAAAAACTGAACTATTTTATTGAAAACTATTGGCCAATAGGAATTCCCTCCAGTTCCATTACTCCAGGTTCCATTTGAAGCACCATATAATTCATGACCAGCTCCGGGAACAAAATAAGTTTCTTTATTTGTGATTCCTAATGCGTCCAATTTTGTATTTATTGGATTGCTTCCGTCTGCTGGAGGCAAGGAACTGGAACCGAACGGACTACCTGAATTAAAAGGAACTACAGTATCGGCTTCGCCATGAATTAAAAACACGGGTTTATTATTATTAACTGTGATTAAATTTACGCTTTCTAATGCACCCCACATGGACACAATTGCATCAGGCATTCCGTTAAAAGTTAAGTTATTACCAATATCTAACCCTCCTAAATCTGGTGCAGTGTGTGTATATGGAGCAGTAAAATTTTGATAAACCGTTTCGCCCGCATAAGTTGGTTTTTCGGAAGGGGTGTCTAAATAAATTGAGTGAAGTGCAATAAATGCTCCTGCACTACTTCCAACAAAATATATTTTTGTTGGGTCGATTCCATATGAAGCGGCGTTAGCTCGGAGAAATCGAATGGCTGTCCGTCCATCTTGCAAACCTCGATATACTGCTCTTGTGCCATGCAAAGCAATGTTGTCAATCAAAGAAAAACCCTGTCTATAATCAATTGTTGCTGTAACATATCCTTTTTTTGCTAATGAATCACAAAAAGTCATCATATCGTCAACATTTCGATTGCCTGTATAAAAGGCTCCTGAATGTGCAAAAATAATTGCTGGTCGCAAAGCAAATGTATCTCCTGCTGGCTTGAAAATGTCCATAATTAGATTTTGCGGACTTGTGCTTTGTTCCATAGTGTATAAAGGTCCATCTACGGCGGGTGCAGATCCATAAATCACATTATTTATTGACGTGGATGACGGAAATAAAGTTGCCGTATATCGATGGTTTTGAGACCAAGAAAGCGTTTGAAAAGCAATAATTATCAAAAATAAAATCTTCTTTTTCATGCGTGTAGTGTTTAATTAATTAGCCTATATTTTTATATTTCAAATATAAAGGGTTCAACTAGCATTTTATCAGCAAGAATTTCTATTCGTTCAGTATTGTGTTCTGAAAAAATGAGTCGTTGTGTTTTATTTATGCTATTTGAAATTCTCATGATTTTTGTTTCGTGTCTTAGTTTCAAAATGGCATCTGCATCATCGATGATGAACATTTTTAGGCGATTTATATTATAGCCTGCTGTAGTAAACATTTCGCTTAATTTGTTTGGTGTTCCAATCAATACGTCTATTCCTGTTGATATATAATTTTTATCAAATTCCATATCACCTTTATCGTGAACTCCATAAACTCGAAGGTTTGTATAGTTACCTAATTTTTCAAAACAGTCTTCCATTTCTAGAACTTTTGCTTTGTCTTCTACTATGATTAATGCTCTTGGAGATTCTTCTCCTTCTGCTACTAATTGCTGAATAACATTTAGCACAATCGTTGTCGATTTTCCGCTTTCTTTTGGAGCCAAAACGATGCAATCTGCACCACTTTTTATTGTCGAAAAGGTTTGCTGCTGAAGTGAATTTGCTTCAAACAAATCATTTTCGATGAGTGCTTTTTGAAGATTTTCGTTTATTTTTTTTAGTTTCATTTTATGTTTTTAAATGATTAAAAAAGGGGTTTTTTAATCATTAATTCTATTTTTTAGATTTATTTACTGGCAAAAAGCTGAACGTCATTTTCGGAAATTGTGTTGCCACCTAAGATGATTAATCGTTCGACTACATTTCGTAATTCTCTTATATTTCCAGTCCAATCGTATTCTTGCAATAATTTTGTTGCTTGTTTTGTGAATATTTTTACTGCTGTTCCTTGTTCGTTTGCTATTTTTTCAGCAAAGTGGGATATCAACATTGGGATATCTTCTCTCCTATCATTTAGTGGTGGAACTTTTATTAGTATTACTGCTAGTCTATGATAGAGATCTTCTCGAAATCTTCCTTCTGAGATTTCTTTTTTTAGGTCTTTATTGGTGGCGGCTATCACGCGTACATCTACTTTTATATCTTTTTCTGCTCCTACTCTTGTGATGACATTTTCTTGCAAAGCTCGAAGGACTTTTGCTTGAGCGGCTAGGCTCATATCGCCAATTTCGTCAAGAAAAATTGTTCCTTTATCGGCGGCTTCAAATTTTCCTGCTCGGTCTTTTACTGCTGATGTGAATGCTCCTTTGACGTGACCAAACAATTCGCTTTCTATTAATTCTGAAGGGATTGCGGCACAATTTACTTCTACTAATGAAAAATTTGCTCTTTCGCTTTTTTCGTGCAATTGATGGGCTACTAATTCTTTTCCTGTTCCGTTTGGACCTGTGATTAATACTCTTGCTTCGGTTTTTGCGACTTTATCTATCATTGTTTTTATTTGATTGATGGCCGCGCTTTCGCCTATCATTTCATAATTTTTTTGGACAATTTTCTTTAGTATTTTGTTTTCGACTACGAGTTGTTTTTTGTCTAGGGCGTTTCGGACTGTGTTTAATAATCTGTTTAAATCGGGTGGTTTTGAAATATAATCAAATGCACCAAGTCTCATGGTTTGTATGGCGGTTTCCATATCTCCATGACCAGATATCATAACCATTGGGATTTCGGGTTTTATTTTCTTTACGGCTTCTAGGACTTCTACTCCGTCCATTTTTGGCATTTTTATATCGCATAAAACTAGGTCATAGTCGTTGTTTTTTATTTTTTCGAGGCCTATTATTCCGTTTTCGGCATCTTCTACTTGATAGGTGTCGTTTTCTTCGGAGAGTATTTTTGAGAGTACTCTTCGAATGGCTGCTTCGTCTTCTATTATTAATATTTTTGACATATTTTATTTTTTAGCCCCGATTGTAGTGGAAATCCTTTTATTTTTTTCTTTTAAAAAAATAAAAGATTGTAACGAAAAGCGGGAAATAGCTCCAAATTATTTTAATATTTTAACCATTTATATAGTTCTCTCCAGGTTGGTTTTTTGCCATACATTAATATTCCTACTCGATATATTTTGGCGGCAAACCAGACTACGAAAAAGAAGGTTGAAAATAGTATGGTCATTGAAATGACAATTTGCCACCAAGGGACGCCAAAAGGGATTCGCATGAGCATCACGATTGGTGATGTTAATGGTATCATCGAAAATACGGTTGCAATTGTGCCATGTGGGTCGTTCATTACGGTAAAAAATCCGATATAAACGCCTAATATTAGGGGCATTATTATGGGCAATAAGAATTGTTGGGAGTCGGTTTCGTTGTCTACTGCGGCTCCGATTGCTGCATAAAAGGAGCTGTATAGAAAATAGCCCCCGATGAAATAAATTATGAAGCTGATGAGTATTGTTGCTATGGGCAAATTCCATAATTCTTTGATATACATTTGTGCAATTCCTGCAAATTCTTGTTGTGCGGTTTGCATCATTTCGGGAGGTAGCTGGGACGTTGGGCCGAGGTTTACGCCAAAAAACAGGGAGGCGGAAATCATTAAAGTAAATCCGATTATTGCCCAAATAAAGAATTGTAATATCCCTGCTAATGAGGTTCCGATGATTTTTCCCATCATTAATTGGAATGGTTTTACTGATGAAATGATGATTTCTATGATTCGGTTTGTTTTTTCTTCGATGACGCTTCGCATGACCATGTTGCCGTAGATTACGATAAACATCATGATTAAATATCCGAATGCTCCTCCTATTGCAATTTTGATTTCGTTTAGGCCTTTTAGGCTGTCTTCGCCTGATGCTTTTTTTAGATTTAGGCTAACTTGAGCTTCTGCTTTCTTGATGGCTGTTGTGTCTAATTTTGCGACTTGGAAGTTATCTCTTGTTATTTTTTTTGCAATTATTGTTTCTACATCTTCAATAAAGGAGATGCTTGGGCTGTCGTTTGATATGTATTGAATTTGGTTTTCTAGGGCTTTTGTCTGACTGACTTTTGGTATATAAATGAGTCCTTCGTAGCTTTCTTTTATCAAACTATCTTTTATTGTTGCTAGGTTTGTTGCCGATAGATCTAGATATTTATATTGATCGTTGCTTTTAAATTCACTTATAAAAAGTCTGGTTTCGTCATGAATTGCGATTTTTTTTATATCGGCTTTCATGCTGCTTAAATAACCAACAAATACTGCAATTCCGACAAAAAGCAACGGACTTATAAAGGTCATCACTATGAATGATTTATTGCTTACTTTGGCAATAAATTCTCGTTTTATGATTAATGAAATTATGCTCATTTTATAGTTTTTTATATTTATTGGCTTACTGTTTGAATAAAAATATCGTTGACACTTGGAATTTTTTCTAAAAAGTGAGTTACTTGTCCTCGTTGTGTCAAGAGGTGTAATAATTCGTTTGGTGTTGAATTTCCTATTTGGATTTCAAGTTTCAATTCATCGTTCAATGATTTGAAGTTGGTTTGTGAGACTTTGAATTTTTGGGTTATGTCAAACATCAAACCTTCTACATTATTGGTCAAAATTCCAACTTCATAACTATTTTTTCGAAATTGTTTTTTGACATCAATTAATTTTCCTTCTATTAATTTGTTTGATTTATGAATCAAAGCAATGTGGTCACATAATTCTTCTACACTTTCCATTCGGTGGGTCGAAAAAATTATGGTAGCACCTTGCTCCCGCAAAGCTAGAATTTCGTCTTTTATTAGGTTTGCATTTACGGGGTCAAACCCCGAAAAAGGTTCGTCGAAAATCAAGAGTTTTGGTTTGTGCAAAACGGTTACTACAAACTGTATTTTTTGTGCCATTCCTTTGGACAATTCTTGAATTTTTTTGTTCCACCACCCCTGAATTTCGAGTCGCTCAAACCAAAAATCTAATTGCTTTTTTGCTTCGGCTTTTGTCAATCCTTTCATTTGAGCTAGATATAAACATTGCTCTCCTACTTTCATTGTTTTATATAAACCTCTTTCTTCTGGCAAATAGCCAATATGTTGAACGTGTTTTGGTTGAAGTTTCTCTCCGTCAAGAATAATTTCACCAGAATCGGGCATAGTGATTTGGTTGATTATTCTTATTAATGATGTTTTTCCTGCACCATTAGGCCCTAATAGCCCAAAAATACTGCCTTTAGGAACGGTTAGCGAGACCTCGTTTAGGGCTGTATAATCGCCATATTTTTTTATTACGTTTCTGACTTCGAGGATATTACTCATATTATTATATTGATTTGTGTAAAAGTAAATAATTCGTATTAAAATTATATCAAATTATTAAAAAAAAACCCACCCTTATTTGCAACTAAGGATGGGAAAAATTGTTAGGATTAAAATCATAACAACAAAAAAAACTTTAGGAAAACATGTCTTTCACTTTTTCAAAAAATGATTTGTCTCCTTTTTCTGGATTTGGAATAAAATTTTCTTCTTTTAAACCGTTTTCAAAAAACTGTTTTTGTTCTTTATTAAGGGTTTTTGGCGTCCAAACATTAACGTGAACTAACAAATCACCACTTCCGTAACCATTTATGTTTGGAATTCCTTTACCTTTCAAACGTAATATTTTTCCAGATTGGATTCCTTCTTCTAGTTTAATTCTAACTTTTCCGTTCACGGTTTCGATATCTTTTGATACTCCTAGCACGGCTTCTGGAAAACTAATATATAAATCTAAATGTAAATTTTCACCTTCCCGTTTCAAAAATTCGTGTTCGATTTCTTCGATAACGACAATTAAATCTCCTGGAACGCTATTTCCTGGAGCATCATTCCCTTTGTTTGAAACTTTTAATTGCATTCCGTCAACAACTCCTGCTGGGATTTTTATTGAAACTGTTTCGTCATCAATAATCAATCCTTGTGCGTCTGCATTTGCTGGTTTTTTATCTAATATTTGTCCCGAACCTCCACAAGATGGACATGTTGATGCGGATTGCATACGTCCCAAAATGGTGTTGGTTACTCGCATCACTTGCCCTTGACCATTACAGGTAGAACAGGTTTTATAGGAAACTCCTGGTGCTTGAACTTTTCGTTTAACTTTGACTTTTTTCTCTACACCATTTGCAATTTCTTCTAGTGTCAATTTTACTTTTATACGCAAATTGCTGCCTTTCACTCGACGTTGTCCTCCTCCACTAAATCCTCCAAAACCACCTCCGCCTCCAAAAGCACTTCCGAATATATCTCCAAATTGACTAAAAATATCGTCCATATTCATGTGTCCGCCGCCATATCCGCCACCGCCACCATTCTCGAAAGCTTGATGACCATATTGATCATATTTTGCTTTCTTTTGTGGATCGCTCAATACTTCATATGCTTCGGCTGCCAATTTGAATTTCTCTTCGGCTTCTTTATTTCCAGGGTTTTTGTCGGGGTGAAATTCTATTGCTTTTTTTCGATATGCCTTTTTTATTTCGGCAGCATCGGCACTTTTTGTAATTCCTAAAATTTCGTAAAAATCTTTTTTCATTAGTTATTTTTCATTTTGTTGAAGCAAATTAGGTTTGTTTCAATTGAATTTTATGAATTTGAAATTATTGTCCGATGACTACTTTTGGGAAACGAATAATCTTGTCGCCCAACTTATACCCTTTTTCGAGTACATCGACAATTTTTCCTTTTAACTCTGGTTTAGGAGCTGGAATTTGAGTGATTGCTTCAGCATAATCTGCATTAAAAGTATCGCCTACTCGAACTTCAACCTCGTCTAGTCCTTTTGAAACAAGTGTATTTTTTAGTTTGTCATGAATTAGCTCTACTCCTTTGAGCATCAGTTCGTCTTCCGATTTTTTAATTTCTATTAACGCTCTGTCAAAATCGTCCAAAACGGGCAATAAAGCTAATAATACCTCTTGATTTGCCGTTTTAAACAAATCCATTCTTTCCTTGGTAGTTCGTTTTTTGAAATTTTCAAATTCGGCAAATAGACGTATGTGTTTGTCTTTTTCTTTTGCCAAATCATCTGCTAATTGCTCTTCAACGCTTAATTCTTCAATAATAGGTTGTTCGCTATTTGCATTTTTTTCAATGATAGAATCGTCTAGCTCCTGATTCGTTTCGGTATTTTCCGTATTCATTTTATTTTTATTTTTAAATATCTTTTTAAACATAATTTTATTGTTAAACCAATGAGCAAAATTACTGCCATTTATCTATAAATGTCAAATTGTCACCTTTTATTAGAGAAAAAAGAAGCTTTTTTTGAATTTTCATTTTAAGTTATCAAAATTATATTATCACTTTCTAGGAAATATCCGATAGAAGAATTGTTTGAAATGTTAATTATTCAAACTAAAATAAAACTTTAATAAAATTTTAAGATAATTTGGATAGAGTAAGGATATTTTTGTCATCACTTCTTTATTAAAAAGAGGTCTTGATTAAGGTTAGCGAAAGCTGAAAATAATTATTAATTCACTTTGCATTATAAAAAAAGGCCACTTGATAGTGGCTTTTTTCATTAGTATAAATCTTCGATGGCTTTGTTGATTGAATTGTATTTGAATTCAAAGCCTAAATCAGTTGCTTTTTTTGAGCTTATGTTTTTGTTTTCAAACAATAAAAGGTGCATTTCTCCGAGCAATAATTTCATTACAAATTGAGGAATATTAGGCATGAAAAGTGGTTTTTCTAGTACGGTTGCGATAGTTTTTGTTAGTTGTTCATTTGATGTTGGAGTTGGTGCTACGGCATTAAAAACTCCTTCCAAATTGTTTTGAATTGCAAAAAAATAGAGTGCTGACAAATCATGAATGTGAATCCAAGATTGCATTTGTTTTCCATTTCCAAATGGAGCTCCAAGTCCTAGTTTTATTGGACGAACCATTTCTATTAATGCGCCTCCTTTGTTAGAGAGTACTATTCCTGTTCTAAATTTGCAGACTTTTATGTCTAATAATTTGAATTTATCGATGGTTTCTTCCCACTTGAGAACGAGATTTCCAAGAAATGTATTGGCTATTTCGGTCGAATTTTCCGAATAACTGTTAGAATAACTATTAGGGTATATTGCTGTTCCAGAAGCAGATATAATTTGTTTCACTTGATGTGGATTGGATTTTAGGGCTTTGAAAAGCAAATTGGAAGAGTCGATTCTGCTTTCTACAATTTCTTGTTTGTAGGCTCTTGTCCAACGTTTTGAAATTGAGGCTCCAGCTAGATGAATAATTGCATCTACTCCCATTAGGCAGTTTTCATCAATAATTCCTTGTGTTGGATTCCAGTAAAATCCTTTATAGTTGAGTTCGTTTTGAATTTTTCTTTTGGAGGTACTAAGATAGTGAATGCTCACCCCATTTTGCAATAATAATGTTGTGAGTTCTTGACCAATTAGTCCCGTTGCACCTGTAATAAGTACCTTCATTTTATTGTGTATTAATTATTTTCAAAATTAAACGCTAATTCACAAAAGCAAATGTTAATTAAGCCGAATTTAACTACTGTTTTATGGTTTTATTTTGACACTCCATTCAAAATCCATTTCGGAGACTTGGTTTCCGTCTTGATTGATTCCAATAGACTTCATCCAAAAAGTTTGTCCTTCACCGGTGGCTATTGTTTGTCGAATTGCTTCTTGAACAAGATGTCCATCGTTGCAAGTAAAAGTAATTTTTCCAGTTGCTTTTTTGGTGAAGTTTGATTTATTGTTAGCTACTAGCATCGAAATTTTGCGATTGCTTTTTTTAATTTGATTCATCACTAATATTCCTGTAGCGAGTTCGGCGGCCATTGCTTGGACAGCAAAATACATTGAATTGAACGGATTTTGGTTAATCCAGCGGTGTTTTACGGTTGTTTCAGAAAACAAATCATTAATTTTCTGAACCCTTACACCGCATAGGAAGGCAGATGGTAGTTTGAACACGATAAAAATATTTAGATTTCTAGGTGTAAATTTCATTTGAAATGATTTTTTTGGAAAGATACTATTTTTTTTCTTTTTATGTGTTTTATGATTTTTTGAATTAAATTAAATATTCACTTGAAACACTAATTGTTAATTTTTAGTTAATTTAGTACTATGCAAAACAAGATACTGTTTTAAAGATATATATTTGCATAGAAAATTAGTGTTTAGTTTTAGAAAAGCTTTAAAAAATAAGTAAGCCAAAAATTAGTGCTAAAAACGAAAAAATAAGGTGGCGAAGCTAGCCCCGATTGAAGTGAAAATCCTTTGTGTAACGCAGTGGAACAAAGATTGAAACGGAAAGCGGGAAATGGCTTCAAAAAAAAGATAAAAATAATAAAAAAGACGAAAAATGACTATTGAAAACACAAAAGCCCAGATGCGAAAAGGTGTTCTTGAGTTTTGTATCCTATCGGTTTTGAAGGAGAAAGATGCCTATACTTCGGAGATTTTGGAGACGTTGAAAACGGCAAAATTATTGGTTGTTGAGGGAACCGTTTATCCGTTATTGACACGGTTAAAAAATGACGGTTTGCTAGACTATCACTGGGAAGAATCGATTTCTGGACCGCCCAGAAAATATTATGGATTGACCGAAATAGGGCAAGAATTTTTAACAGAATTAAACAGTACTTGGACCGAATTATCTGATGCTGTAAACTTAATAACAACTAAAAAATAAAGACGATGAACAAAACGGTAAATATAAATTTGGGCGGTTTGGTGTTTCATATTGATGAAAATGCCTACCAAAAATTGACAAATTATTTTGAGGCTATAAAACGCTCATTATCAAAAACTTCGGGGCAAGAGGAAATATTGAAAGATATTGAAATGAGGATTGGAGAATTGATTTCTGAGAAGCATTCTAGCGACAAGCAAGTTATTAGCATTGAGCAAGTTGAGTCGATTATTGCTGTTATGGGGCAACCCGAAGATTATAGAATTGATGCGGACGAGCCAATTGAAGCAGCCTATATTCCAACGAGTTCTAAAACGACAAAAAAGCTGTACCGAGATCCTGAAAACGCAGTTATAGGTGGTGTTCTTGCAGGTTTAGGACATTATTTTGGTGTGGATAAAGTTTGGCTGAGGGTCTTACTATTGATTATGGTTTTTGCGGGTGGGACTGGACTTTTGGCCTATTTAATTTTGTGGATTGCCATGCCTGAGGCTAGAACCACATCGGAAAAACTTGAAATGCGGGGCGAGCCTGTGACGATTTCGAATATTGAAAAGAAAGTTAGGGAAGAAATTGAGATGCTTTCAGAAAAATTCAAATCGACAGATTTTGATAAAATGAAACAGCAAATGAAGTCGAATAGCGAGAAATTCAACTCGAATTTTAAGGGTTATTTAAGTGTTTTTTTCAATGTGATTGCAAAATCGATTGGTGCCTTAATGATTCTTGCTAGTCTTGGAGTTTTAGTGGTGTTTTTGATTGGTGTATTGGCTTTTGGAACTATGAATTTTCCTGATTTTCCATTTCATTCATTTATAGAATTAGGGAATTTTACTGATTATCCGATTTGGTTTTTTGGTTTGTTATTCTATACTGCAGTTAGTATTCCGAGCTTTTTTGTTCTTTTATTAGGTATAAAAATAGTGGCTCCAAACAGCAAATCAATTGGTTCGATTACAAAATATGTATTGTTAGCACTATGGATTATTGCGATTTCGATTTTGATCTCTATTGGAGTGAAACAGGCTTCTGAATACGCATATAGCGGAAGGGTTTTTGAAAAACAAAGCATGAATTTGAAAACAAAAGACACGCTTTTTATAAAATTTCAAAATAATGATTACTATTCGAAAGATACAGAAGAATATACCGATTTTGAAATTACGAAAGATTCATTGCAGCAAGATGTGGTTTATTCCAATTTGATTTCATTTGAAATTGAAAAAACAGATGAGCCTTTTCCTTTTATAAAAATCAATAAAGAGGCAAAAGGAAAATCTTTTGAAGATGCAAAAAGTAGAGCTGATAAAATAAAATATGGGTATAAAATTGTTGGCAACCAATTGATACTAGATAACTATTTGATTACGGAATTGAAAAGTAAATATAGAGATCAAAAAATTGGAATTAAGTTGTATTTACCAAAAGGGACGTTATTTAAAATGAATTCGAGTGCTAAAAATTATTATTATTCTGATAATTCATTTTTTAATTTGCATCATAGTTCAGATGAATATATTTACTCTGTTGGTGATTCTCAAATAAAATGTTTGAATTGTCCTGCGAGCGAAAACGAATATACTGATATGGATTCTGAAAGTAATGATCGTGCGGAAACAACAACCGTTTCAGTGAAAGTTGGCGGTAAAGAAATCGTGAAAAAAGTAACTACTGAATATCCTTCAAAAAGATATGATAAATAAAAAAGTTCCTAAATAATTATTTTATTGAAGTTGATCATAAAAAAAACATCTAAACATCGATTTAGATGTTTTTTTTTCTATTTTTGAACAAATTAATTGGATAGAAAATATGAAAAAGATTACACTGTTATTTATTGCAATTCTTATTACAGGGCTTTCCTATGGACAAAAGAGAGAGAAAGTAAAAGGATCAAAAATTGTTACGATAGAAAAAAAGGAGATTGGTAATTTTGAGAATTTAGAAATCGAAGATAATTTTGAGATATTCCTTATAAAAGCTGAAAAATGTGCTTTAGAAATTGAAGCTGACGACAATTTGCATAGTGAAATAAATATCAATTTGATAGGAAATACTCTACGACTAACTACTTCCAAAGAAGTTGCAGGTTATAAAAAATTCAGTCTTAAGGTTTATTATACAAATGATTTGAAGATGCTTATTGCTAAACACGAAGCTGTAATTTCTGCTTTGATTGATATTGAATTAGACAATATTACGATAAAATGTTTTGATTTTTCAAAACTATATATCAATGCCAAAACCAAGTCATTTACGCTTATGGCAAATGATAAATCAAAAATAGAATTGAATTTAAAATCTGATGATACTGGAATTGAATTAAGCAAAAATGCCCAATTAAAAGCCTTGATTGCAGGGACAAATTTGAAGGTAGATCAATACCAGAAAACAGAAGCAAAAATTGAAGGAGATGTTGCTAATTTGAAACTTCGGTTAGATAATAGCTCTAATTTTGATGGAAAAAACTTAACTATCAAAAATGCCGAATTATTAACCGAAGCCAATGCAACTTGTAGTATAAACGCTACAACAAATGCCGTAATTGAAGCCTCTGGAAAATCGGAAATTCAATTTTATGGCGATGCTAAAATAGAACTTAAAAAGTTTACGGAAAACACCGTAATAATGAAGAAAACTTTGAAATAGTACCTTCTAAAAGTAATAAATAAAAAAATCCAAACTTTTCAGTTTGGATTTTTTATGCTATTATTTGAGGCGTTAATCTAATGTTGCCAAATATCTTTCGGCATCTAAAGCAGCCATACACCCTGTTCCTGCGGCTGTAATTGCTTGACGATAAACGTGATCCGCAGCATCACCAGCAACAAAAACCCCTGTAATATTTGTTTTTGAAGTTCCAGGAATATTTTTAATATAACCTGTTTCATCAAGATGTAAAAAGTCTTTAAAAATATCTGTGTTTGGTTTGTGACCAATCGCCACAAAAAAGCCTGTGGCAGGAATTTCAAATTCTTCGTTGGTCGTCTTGTTGAGTGCTTTAATAGATGTCACCACCTGCCCGTCTCCCAATACTTCCAAAGTGTCCGTATTCATTATAATAGTAATGTTTTCGGTTTTGCGAACGCGAGCTTCCATAATTTTTGAAGCTCTAAAGTTTTCGCTTCTTACGAGCATTGTCACTTTTTTGCACATTTTTGATAAATAATGAGCTTCTTCGCAGGCAGAATCACCTGCACCAACAATCACTACTTCTTGATTTCGATAGAAAAAACCATCACATACTGCACATGCAGAAACACCACCACCGGTTTGCAGATAATGTTGTTCTGAGGGAAGTCCTAAATATTTGGCCGAGGCACCAGTCGAAATAATTACTGTTTCGCAGTGCAATTCTTTGGTATCATTAATCCATACTTTGTGAATATCTCCCGAAAAATCAACTTTTGTGGCCCAACCATCACGAACGTCAGTACCAAAACGTTGTGCCTGACTTTGCAATTGCACCATCATTTCGGGACCAGAAACGCCATCGACATAGCCTGGAAAATTTTCAACTTCATTTGTGGTTGTCAATTGTCCACCAGGTTGAGTTCCTTGATATAAAACAGGATTCATGCTTGCCCGAGCTGCATATATAGCAGCGGTATATCCGGCAGGACCTGAACCAATAATTAGGCATTTTATTTTTTCAATTGAATTTGACATATTAATTTATATAAAATTTTGTTTGACAAAAGTACATTATAAATTGAAAAATGAATAATAAAATAATCACATAAAAAATAAAAAGACAGCAATTGACAATTAGATTTGAATAACAAGAAATAAATTCTATATTTGCAACCGCTTTCGGGGTGTAGCGTAGCTCGGTTATCGCGCCTGCTTTGGGAGCAGGAGGCCGCAGGTTCGAATCCTGCCACCCCGACAAA
>CAIJXW010000076.1 GCA_903824755.1 uncultured Bacteroidota bacterium
ATTAATAAATAAATAAATATTAACATTAGCTCGGTAAACATAAGCAGAAAAAAGGCTTCTTTTAATCCATAAAAAGTCATTATTAACGAAAGCGCGATAACATTAAAAACCGTTATGAAAATTGTTGTTTTTATATAGATATCATTTTTGTTCAACCCAAACAGAATTTGCTCTAGAGCCAATGTCGTTCCTACTAATAAAGGAATGAAAATTGCTATGTTAAGATAATTATTGTATTCGTTCAGCATGTTTTTTTCCACTTTAAAAAAAATTAAAATAGGCTCTGAAAAAAGGTAAACAATAGACAATAATAAAATAAGAAAAACCGAGTTTTTAATATGGTATTTCGACCAGATTTCTATTCCTTTTTTTAAATTGTTTTTAATTTCTAAACAAATATAACTGTAAGAAAATTTAAAAAACATTTGTAAATAGGTTCTAAAAAAATTAATAATTTGTTCAACTACTTTAAATTGTCCTGCAACATAATCTCCCGCAAAAAAACCAATAATAATAATTGAGGAATAGTTTCTAAACGAGAAAAATAATTGAGAAACACAAAATAAAAAATCAGTTTTTAATAGTTTTTTTACTGATAAAAATGAAATGGTTTTAAATACAAATTTATATCTTTTTACTATCCAGGCGACCCCTAGAATGTTTGCTAAAACACCTCCTATTCCTAAGAATAAATTTGCATAAATATAATCTTCTTTTGATGTGATAAACAAAATAACTCCCAAAACATTAATGATTTTTGATAAAATATTAATTAATGTAATTCCTAGGAAGTTTTCGACCCCCTGAAAGAACCAAGTTGGATTTACAAATTGAGCAATTATAATTGTTAAGCTAAAATAAAAAACTATATAATTTTTGTTAAAATAAGGAATATAAAAAGTTAACAAAAAAGTTAATAGCGTTACAATTATTAATAAAAATAGTTTTGCGATATAGGTCGTAATAAAAATGTTTTGAAGTTCTAGTGGGCGATCTCTATTTAATGAAACGTCTTTAACCCCGATAATATATGAGCTGTAGTCTACAACAACAATCAAAATGTATGCAAAAGCCTGTCCAATAGCAATTATCCCAAGATTTTCAATTCCGCAAGTATTTATTAGATAAGGAGTAATTAATAAAGGGGTTAACACATTAATAACTTGCCCAAAACCATAAACAAAAAAATCTTTTGTTTGTTTTTGTTGGAAAAGTGACTGTGTTATTTTTTTTATCATTATAATTTAACGTTGGTAGTACTGAAAAAACCAAAAAAGCCATAGAGGTCTTTTTTCTATGGCTTTATAAAAACATTTTAATGTCTTATTTTGCTAGTTTTGGTAGCTCTGAGTCTAAAATTATTTCATTTGGATACAACGAAGCCAACTTTTTATCGTTCTTTATGAATGCTTTAAGTATTCCTGTTGAAGAATCATAACTGCATTTTGAGTCGTCTGCTCTGAAAAAGACTCCAATTTCTGGTCCTTTTATTTCTCTAGTTTTGCCAGAATATTCAAATTTTATTGATTTTATCAAAATATCTTCTTGCTCTATGTTTTTACCTAGATCTAATCTTATTTGAGTTGGAAATACCCCGCTAGGCAACAGAAACTCAATGGTCTCTTCATTATCGCTTCCTTCTACATTTTTCCACACACCATCAACGAAGTTTAGCGATTTGTCTTCTGTATATAGCAAACAAAAATCATCGTCTTTTTTTACAACTGCTCTCAAAGTAACCTTAAATAAATCAGCTGAATATCCCTGATTTTGATTCTCATTCTGGGTGTTGATAGATTTGTCTTTGCAACCTATCACCATTAAAAACATTAAAATTAATAAATATTTGATTCTCATTTTTATGGGTTGTTGATTAAACAATAAATACATTATTTTTGCAAAATAAGTGATTGTGTCACTGAAAAACAAATTTAATTTATTATGTTTACTTTAATTTAAAAAAACATGACAAATAGCGACAGTTTTAATAACGGTAATTTTTATAAATTATTGCTTTTTTCTTTTTTATTAGTCATAATTACTTATGGCTTTGCACTAACAAACTTTACAATTAGTATTGACAATGAAATTCCTATTTTGCCCGACTTTGGATTAGACGGTGGTAGATGGGGGCAAAATCTGATTAGGTATCATTTATTTAAGGGGCATTTGCAATACTTTTCGCTTTTGTTGAGTCTTTTTCTTTTTAGCCTTGCCGCCGTTAGACTTGCTAAAGTTTTTAATTTCATAGGACTTACAGCTTATTTGTTTTGCGGGTTATTTCTAACTTTCCCTGAAATTTCATATCAGATCGTTTTCAGCATGATGGCAGATGTTGCTGCGTTTGGGGTTTTGCTTTGCGTTCTAGCAATTGAATTATTTGAAAAAGGGATTGAAACAAAAAAAATCTCAATAAAATTACTTTCTTTTTCTATCGTTGTTTTACTAATCGTTTTTTCTGTTTCAATATATCAGGCTTTGATAGTTGTTCCAATTACAATATATTTAATTTTGTTTTTTCAGAGAACCTATTTAAATGCTTTTAAATTAAAAGAAGAAATAAAGAAATTATTTATCTTTGGTATAATAATTATAGTTTCCGCGTTTGTATATTATTTATCAGTAAAAATTATTTGTCCGCCAAAAGAAGGCGCTTATCTTGCCACATATTTGTCAGGAAATAACGACAATCAATTCTTAAATTTTGCTTCAATTTGGTTAAAAAACCTTGTTGGTGGTTATTATTACGGAGAAAAACTTTTTGCTGTAGCTACTTTATTTAGTTTGTTTTTGTTTGTTCGTTTTTTTATGGAGAAAAAACTAGTGTTAATTCGTTTTGCTTCGCTTTTAGCGATTTTAATTCTCACTTTTTTTATTTCCTATTTTATAACAAACGGTTATCACCCGCCGCGTTTATACGTAACTTCTAACTTGGTTTTTGCCTTTATTATTGTTTTTACAATATCTAAATACAAAATCGATTCTTTTCCATCTACCATTGTTTTTATTGGGTTAATTTGTATAATAAATATATATTTTGTGACAAATTTATTTTATTCCTTAAATAAAATTTATAAGCATGATAGAAAAATTGCAGAAAGGATAGATGATATAATTCAATCCAAATATCCGGATTTCGCTACATCAAAAAAAACGGTTTATTTTTATGGTTATTTCCCTTATGATTATCACCAAAGATTTAGAATAGATAAATCAGAAATTTTTGGCGGCTCATATTACGTTTGGGATAACGGAAATAACTACAGAATTATTCACTTTTTTAAAGATGCCGATGTGGCCGAATATAATATGATTGACACAAAAGAAAAGTATAATTCAATAAAAGACTCTGTTGGCAAAATGCCTGTTTGGCCAGATTTTGAGTCAATAAAAATGTTTAACAATGTTGTTGTTGTCAAACTAGGAAAGGAAGAAGGTATGCCTATTTATTTTGAATAGGAACGGATAAAATCTTGATTTTTTTAGCTATTTGAAACCAGTGTTTCTATTACCAAATCACTATCTAATTCAAAAAACATAGGCAATCTCAACAAACACTCAGAATATCTGTCTGTTTCTAATAATAATCTACCGTCATGTTTCTCGATATAATAGGGGCTTTTGTGCAAACTTAAATAATGAAAAACCGACAGAATGTGATTTTCTTTTAGTTTTTCAATAATCCACGCTCGTTGCTCGGTCGATGTACAAATCAAAAAAAACATGTGGGCATTATTAGTGGCAAATTCTGGAATGAATGCTAGTTTAATATCATTTGCGTTTGCCCAATCCTTGAGTTTTATATAATAATTATTCCAAATTTCTTTTCTCTTTGCTTGAATCGTTTCCAGATTTTCAAGTTGCGCCCAAAGAAAAGCGGCAATAATTTCTGACGGCAAAAAAGAGCTTCCTATATCTACCCAGCCGTATTTATCGACTTCGCCTTTAAAAAAAGCGGAGCGATTGGTTCCCTTTTCCCAAATAATTTCTGCTCTCGCAATAAATTGATTATCGTTAATAGCAAGCATTCCTCCTTCGCCAGAAATTATATTTTTTGTTTCATGAAACGAAAATGCTGCTAAATGACCAATTGAGCCAAGTGCTTTTTTCACCCCGTCTTTTCCCGTAAAAAAACTATCAACTGCTTGAGCCGCGTCTTCAATAACATACAAATTATATTTGTTTGCCAAATCCATAATTGTGTCCATATCACATGCAATTCCTGCATAATGAACCGGAACTATCGCTTTGGTTTTTGAAGTGATTAAGGCTTCTAAAGTTTGAACGTCTATGTTTGGATTTTCTTTTCCAGAATCAGCAAATACAATTTTCGCACCCCTTAACACAAACGCATTTGCGGTAGAAACAAAAGTATAAGACGGGATAATTACCTCATCGCCTGGCTGAATATTGATTAATATCGCAGCCATTTCCAAAGCATCGGTGCAAGATGTTGTTAATAAACATTTTTTAATCCCGTAACGTTCTTCAAAAAAAGTTTGACAAAGTTTGGTGTATTTTCCGTTACCAGAAATTTTACCTGTATTTACGGCATCGTGAATATATTCTGTTTCTTTTCCCGTCAAGTAGGGTTTGTTAAATGGTATCATTCTTCCAATAATGTTTTATAAATGTGGTTTCGTGAACTTGATAATTTTGTTTTTTATAAAAACTACATGCCGCTTCGTTGGAAAGTTGTGTTGGAATTAATAATTCTTTTATGTTTTTCTGAAAAATCAGGTTTTCGACATGCCCTAATAATTTTCCTCCAATTCCTTTTCCTTGAAAATCAGACTTAACTGCAATTAACCCAATTTTAGCAACTTTATTTATAACTTTATAAGTCACAAAACCCATCGTTTGATTGTTTTCTTGATAAATTAATACATCGTCAGCAAATATATTCAAAATTGAATTGTCAACCCATTGTCGATATAATTCCTTAAATTGTTGCTCCTGAAAGTTATTGTCCAATCTAAATCTACTATGTTTTCCACTTTCATATGCCAATTCATATAATTCTTCTATTTTATAAGTAGTTTCATTTGCCGAAAAAATAGAGTTGCTTATCGGTTGTGTCTTTTCTAAATTTTTTATAAACACAACTTTAGTCTCCGCAAATTCTTCATTAAAGCCATTGATTTCTAATTGGAAATCCTTGTGGCTTTTTACATAAAGCAAATCAAAACTTTTTGCTTTAATTAATGATCGTTTGTTTTTACTTTCTTCCAAATGCAGTTCGCCTATCTTAATTTCAAAAAAAAGGCTGTCCCAGTCAAGCTTTACAATCATATTATTTCGTCTATAATAAAAACTGGGCGGTTTTTTGTTTGATCAAATATTTTCCCCACATATATTCCCGCTACACCAATCGTGGTGATAATTACCCCCGAAAGAAACCAAATAGAAACAATGATTGAGGTATATCCTAACACTTCAATTTTGTTTGTTATTGCTTCATATATATAATAAAAGCCAACAAAAAAGGAGAGTATAGATATGGACAATCCAAATTTAACGAAAATCTTTAGTGGTTTGTTTGAAAAAGAAATGATAGAATTAAATGCTAAACTCATCAATTTTGAAAACCCATAACTAGAGTTTCCTGATTCGCGAGTGGCGTGCTCAACTGCAATAGAAGTTGTTTTAAAACCTACAAATTCTACAAAAAGCGGAAAGAATTTTATATAATCGTCAATTTTCAAAATGGATTCAATCACTTTAGAATGATAAATTCCGAAGTTGGCAATTTCGTTATCGTATTTTGTGTCGGTGAAAAAACCATATAATTTAGAAAAAATAGTTGATGATAATTTCTTGAAAAAACCATCTCTCCTTTCTGTCCTTCTTGCTAAAACGACTTCAAATCCTTCTTTTGTTTTATCGAATAGCTTTTCTATTTCTTTTGGTTGGTCCTGCAAATCACAATCCATCACAACAATCCACTCTCCAGTTGCTTGACTCAATCCAGCCATAATCGCAGGGTGTTGACCGAAATTTCTACTTAATCTAATGCTTTTTACTTCTGGGGTTTTAGTAGCAATTGTTTTCATTACCTCCCATGACGAATCAGGACTTCTGTCGTCAATTAATATAATTTCATAACTAACTTGCATCAAAAGCATCGTTTTCTGGATTTCAGAAACTAGTTTTTCAACTATTTTATCTGCTTTATAAACAGGGCTTACGATTGAAATTAGCGGTCTAGTACTCATAATAGATAAAAATATAATGTTTCTTAAATTTATTGTTTCTTTTAAATATACAGAGAAAAATAAATGTAAATATTTCAGTAAATCTATTAAAAATTACAACAATAAACGATTAAATACTCAAATTATTAAAAAATCAAAGTCGTTTTTCGGTTTTAAATTGTTTTTAAAAACTAACCTTTATAACTATTTAAGTTATTGTTGTTTTTCGAATGATAGGCGAGAGCTGTTTCCCAATTTTCAATCAAAATTCCGAAACAATTCTTAATTTTTGTTTTGTCCAAAACGCTGTATTTTGGTCTTTCGGCAGGGGTAGGAAATTGTGTTGTGGGAATGGGTAACAAACGAATGTTAACTTGATTTATTTCGAATATTTTCTTTGCAAAATCAAACCAGCTACATTGTCCTTCGTTGCTAAAATTGTATATTCCGTAGTGTTTTTCGACTAGTTTGCTTTCTATTATTTTTATAATTGAATGGGCTAAATCAATAGCGTTTGTTGGTGTCCCTATTTGATCATTTACCACCGAAATACTATCTCTTTCAGAGGCCAAACGAAGCATGGTTTTCATAAAATTATTACCAAATTGTGAATAAACCCAAGAAGTTCTAATGATATAAAAAGCTTCTAACGTTTCTTGTATGGCTTTTTCTCCCTGTAGTTTTGTTTGTCCGTAAACCCCTTTTGGATTGGGTGAATCTGTTTCGTTGTAGGGTGTTTTTTTTGAGCCATCAAAAACAAAATCAGTCGAAATATGAATTAGTTTTGTGTTAAACTCTTTGCAGGTTTCTGCTATGTTTTTTGCTCCGATACAATTGATTGAATAGGCTTTTTCTGGTTCTGATTCTGCCTTATCAACTGCGGTATAGGCGGCAGCATTGATACAAAATTGTGGTTTGTGTTTTTCGAAAACGGTTTCACAATTCTTTTTGTCGGTAATATTTAATTCTGAAGAGGAGCAAAACACAAAATCGATTGAAGGATACTTTCCTGCAATCGACTGAATAGCTTGTCCTAATTGTCCGTTAGCACCTGTTACTAAAACTACCATACTTTTTTGGCAAATTCTAATGTTGGCAACAACCTATCTTTTTCAGAAATTATAAGTTTTTCTGTTGGAAATTGCCAATCTATTTTAATTGATGAATCGTTATATAAAATTCCGCCTTCTGAATCTTTATTATAAAAATTATCGCATTTATAAAAAAAAGTAGCGGTGTCGCTAAGCACTAAAAAGCCATGTGCAAATCCTCTAGGAATAAATAATTGTTTTTGATTTTCGGACGAAAGCACAATAGAAAAAGATTGTCCATAACTGATAGAGTCAGGTCTAATATCTACAGCTACATCTAGAACTTCTCCACTCAAAACGCGAACTAATTTTGCTTGAGCGTGCTCTCCCGTTTGATAATGAAGCCCTCTTAAAACTCCTTTTGTAGAAAATGACTGATTGTCTTGAACAAAATGAATTGTTTTTCCAGCTCCTTTTTGGAAAGTATTTTCGTTAAAACTTTCCATGAAATAGCCTCTTTCGTCCAAAATTATTTTTGGCTCAATAATGAAACATCCCTCTAGATTTGTAGAAATAAAATTCATTTTGTGGTTTTATATAATGCCTAATAAATGTGTTCCGTAACCGCTTTTCAATAAAGGTTGGGCGATTTCTCTTAATTGATTTGCATCAATAAACCCCATTTTATAAGCCGCTTCTTCAATAGCTCCAATTTTTAACCCTTGTCTTTCTTCTATAACCTGAACAAATTGGGAGGCTTGCATCAACGAATTGAAAGTTCCTGTGTCGAGCCAAGCAGTTCCTCTGTCCAAAATACTAACTTTTAGTTTTCCTCGTTTAAGGTATTCTTTATTGATGTCTGTAATTTCAAGTTCGCCTCGATGACTTGGTTTTATGTTTGCAGCAATTTCTACCACGTCATTATCATAAAAATAAATTCCAGGAACGGCAAAATTTGATTTTGGTTTTTCTGGTTTTTCTTCAATAGAAAGTGCGTTTCCGTTTTCGTCAAAATCAACTACGCCATAACGCTCTGGATCCAAAACGTGATAGGCATAAATAATGCCTCCGTCAGGATCGTTATTCGCTTTCAGTAAATTAGAAAGTCCTGTTCCGTAAAATATATTGTCGCCTAATATTAGTGCTACTTTGTCGTTTCCAATAAATTCTTTGCCTATGATAAAAGCTTCCGCCAATCCGTTTGGGTTTGCTTGTTCGGCATATTCAAAACGGCAGCCTAGTTTTTTTCCATCGCCAAGGAGTTGTCTAAATAGGGGCAAATCATGAGGAGTTGAAATAATTAATATTTCTTTTATTCCCGCCCACATCAATGTTGACAACGGATAATAAATCATCGGCTTGTCATAAATAGGCATCAGTTGTTTGCTTACCGCAAGCGTTAATGGGTGCAGTCTTGTTCCGGAGCCTCCAGCTAAAATTATTCCCTTCATTTTGAACGATTAATTTGTTTTGTTTTGAGCTTTTAAGGCCTCTTTTTCAATGAATTTTTTGGCATAGCCAATAAAGATAAAGATGAAAATAAAGAGGAATGGTAGTAAAAATTTAAGCTTATTGTTCAGTTTTTCCGTGTCTTTTATGTTTATAACACTACTGGTCTCTCTTACTATTTTGCTATAATCTATTAGTTGTAATTTTAGATAGGCAGTTTCTGAAATTAAACCATCTTTGTTTCTTAACACGTCATTCAACTGAGTGTTTTCGTTATAATAAACTAATTTATCACTTTTTTGTGGGCTATTAATTGCCGACGAAAACTGAGACATCAATCCATTAATTTGATCAATAATTCCTTGGTTTTCGGCAATTTTAATATTAATACTGTTTAGTTTTGAATCTTTTATGTTGTTAAAATATTCGTTTGTATTCAAATATTTTAAAAGTGGCTCTATCGTATTTTTATTTGAAATTTTTTTGCTGGTTTTTATCGATATTTTATGATTTGCATAGTTTTTACTGGTTATTTCGTCTGTAACCACTTTTTTAATATCGCCGTCTTCGGATAATAATTTTACCAATTCAAAGTTTTGCGAACTTTGTGCGTTGCTGGTAATTGGTTGGCTTTTATTAATAAAAGAATACAAATCAATTATTGGGGCAACCTTTATTTTAATTAAGTTTTTCGGTTCTAAAATACCAATTGATTTTAGAAAAACCGTATCTTCTTCTTTGATTTTTGAGCTTATCAAGTCAATTTTTGAGTATAAATAATCGGTGCTTTCAAAATTCGGAATAACAACAAGTTCGTTGTTAAATTTTTCGGTAGTCGTATCCAAGAAAATTCCTAATCCAAATCCCAAAACAAACAACAAAATGATCATCTTGCTGTTTTTTTTAAAATATAAAATAGAGTGGTATATTTTTGAGCGAATTCCGTCAAAAAAACCATTAATTTTCTCCGATATCTGTGACAAGTCAATCTCTTGATTGTCTAGATTATTAGGCTGATTTGCAATCATAATATAATTATTTTATTTTAAAAATTTGTTCTAATATTTTTATCGTAATTAAATATGTTGGCTTTACACCTGTTGTTCCAAGTCCGCCTGAGGCTAGTGTGCTTCCAGTTTCTAATGGATTATCTGATGCATAATATGCATATCTAACTTTTACGTCTGTGTTTATGCTTTTTCTTATTTTTGATGCTGATTGAATCGCTTTTTGATAATAAGCCCCTTCCATTTCAAGACCTATAACGCCCCATGTCGATTCGTGGAAAAATTTCAATAGGTCTTTGTTTTGCAATGACGTTCCTAAAACCGTAATCATTGGTCCTGCAAAAACAGCTATGTCGTTTCCTTCAAGCATTTCGGCGGTCAATTCATTTTGGAAAAAATAATTATCGCCCGTTCCTTCGTTTATGTGTGCTGAGGGAATCATAATATCTCCTTTTCCGCCCTGAAGAATTCCTGCTTTTCCCATTATTGAAACAGATTCTACATTCAAAAATATGTCTTTTTTGTAGGGTTTAAGCAATTCGTCTATTGTTTCATAGGCCTGCTCTCCAAAAGCATAGTCCATAACGATAATTACTGGCTTTTTATTATCTAGGTTTGCTTTTGGAAACGCTGATTTATTCCAATCTATTTTTGAAGTGTCAAAAATCTGAACATCAATATTGGTTCCTGATGTGTCTGGAAGCGAAATCATTCCGTGCAATTTTGCAAAATCTTCTACTTTATTTCGAACCTCATCAGCCCCAGATTTGCTTAATTCTTCAAAAATAAAAAAGTCTGATTTGTCTTTAAATTTCGTTTTTAAAACGTGTGATGCAAAAATAGAATTCATTACCGAGTGCATATTCGCGCTAATAATATGAATAGGCCGCCCTAATAAATCGTTTGCTTTTAGGACTTCTTTTATATTTGTTGCCCAAATTTCTCCGTGAATATGGTGTCCCAATCTCTCTCTCAAAATAGGGCTAAACGTAATGGTTCTCTTGTTGTTATTGACCACTTCTTCGATGGCTAGTTTTCCTAACCAATAAATAATATGTAAAAAACGGTCTGGTTTTTCTTTGGTGGCAAAAGCATCATAAATATCCAAAACTTCGGCAAATGTTCTTCCTAGAATATTTGCGGCGTGTGAAATTGTTTTCTCTTTATCAACTAATGTTAATTTTTTATTGGATAAAACCGCTTGTTCTAATTTTTGCCAATCACGGGTGACTTCGCCGCTTTCGTCAATCAAAACTCGGTCTTTAATTTTATGCGATTCTATGAAAATAAATGTTAGGTGGGTTAAAATATCATAAATATCTGATCTTCCACGGGTAATTTCAACATTCATTTGCTCCTCATCTATTCGGTAACAATTTCGTCTTCTTTTTGGCGGAATAATTGCCTGAAAGTGTGATTTTGAGTATCCTTCGTCTGATGTTAAATTGATAAATCTACACTCTTCAATTCCTACTGGAAGTCGTTCTATAACGTATAAAAGACCGCTTAATTCAACCTTTTCTTCTGCAATAGAGCCATATATTTCTGGTCTTAACAGCAATAAAGCTTCTCGCAAAGTAACTCCAGAAACTCCCATTGGCTTATAGAATCCTCTGTTGAACAAATGGCGCATTGTGATGTATAATTTTTCTACTGCACTTGAAGATTCTTGTGCTCTGGATCGTACTATGTTTTTTATTTCCTTCATTATTTATCTTTTATAACCCGCAAATGTACAATTTTTATATTTTAGTTGGTCAAAAGTAGATTTATAGCGGGTTCATAGGCTTTATTTTTTGAAGAATCCTCATTTGACTGTCGGCTCCATTTTCCTCCCGAAAAAGTAAAAAGCAAATCGCTT
The DNA here is from genome assembly GCA_903824755.1 of uncultured Bacteroidota bacterium. Taxonomy (GTDB): domain Bacteria; phylum Bacteroidota; class Bacteroidia; order Flavobacteriales; family Flavobacteriaceae; genus Flavobacterium. Next base: position 11,543 of record CAIJXW010000076.1, read on the forward strand.
TCTACAAAATTATACAAAACAAACGGGGCAAATTTTTTCTGAATTGATGTTTGTTTTGTGTTTGTATTAGTGTTTGTTTTTTCTATTTTATTTTTATCTATTAATAGTTTTTCTACCCCGACAAATAGCCCGTTTTTAGGAACTACTAAATTAAAATCCGTTACATCAAATCTCGTTTTTAATACCCCTTTATCAACCGAAACAATAAATTCTTTTTTTAGTAATTCGTCACCAGGAAATCCGCGATCATCAACACCATAAAAATGAATTTTTATCGTAGCTTTTTCAATGCGATTATCTGTTAGGAGTATTACTTTTTTTATGTATTTTGTTTTTTTATAACTAGCTAAATATGGAAAGTATTTAACATCAATTCTAGGGCCATTATCAAACGATTCAAAAATAGCATTTGGGATTTTCCCAATTTCGAGTTCTTTCGTTTGTTTTCTTCTTGAAACAACAACTTCAGTCAACACAAAAGATACCGCACTCATTGTCACCTGTTTTGCATTGGCTGCATTTACGGTTTTTTTTTCAAAACCTAAAATCGAAAAAATCAGGTTTTTATTTTCCGAAACTGCAATAGAAAACTCCCCGTTTTCCTCCGAAGTCGTCGCTATATTCTCATTTTCTACCCAAATATTTACATACGGAATAGGTTTTCCAAATTCGTCAACAACAACACCTTTGGTCTGTGCGAAAGCATAGAAATTCCATAATATAAATAAAATCCAAAGGCTGTTTTTGCTCATCTTTTCTTTATTCTCTTTTTAATAAATCCGCAATCGTTCTATCGTTACTCAATCTCGGGATTTTGTTTTGTCCGCCTAGCTTTCCTATCGATTTCATATAGTCTTGAAATCCGTTTTTTGCTACTTTCGTTATGACTAATTTTCGCAATACTTTTCCCGAAATCAAGTCGTTATAATACGTGTTTTGTAGTCTCATTTCTTTATCTATTGCTTCCGCAAATGCCGCTATGTCGGTTGGTTCGTTTTCAAATTCTATAAACCATTCATGGAAAGGCAACCCGTCAGTTGGTGTGATTTGAGGGGCGACAGTAAACTCGTTTATTTGAATTGGTGTGTTTTCCATAGCTTGTTTTATTGCACATTCTACTTCTTTTCCAATCACGTGTTCTCCAAAAGCTGAGATATAATGTTTGATGCGTCCCGAAACAATCACCCGATACGGTTTTAAGGAAGTAAATTGAACGGTGTCACCAATATTATAGCCCCAAAGTCCCGCATTTGTTGAAATTATTAAAACATAATTTATTTTCAATTCGACCTCTCCAATCGTATATCGCTTCGGATTTTCGGTAAAAAATTCGTCCGATTTTATAAATTCATAAAAAATCCCGCCGTTCAAAAGCAACAACATTCCTTTGTCTTTTTGCGAATCTTGATAAGCAAAAAACCCTTCCGAAGCGGGAAATAATTCTATCGAATCTACTTTTCGACCTATTAGATTTTCAAATTTTGCGCGATACGGCTCAAAATTCACTCCGCCATAAATAAATAAATTGAAGTTTTTAAAGAGTTCACCTACAGGTTTTTCTGCTTTTTGTTGTAGTTTTTCAAAATACATTTGCACCCATGACGGAATCCCTGAAATTACAGTCATGTCTTGATTGAAGGTTTCTTCTACAACCGCGTTTACTTTGGTTTCCCAGTCTTCGATGCAATTCGTTTCAAAAGTGGGCAATCTGTTTTTTTGTAAATATTTTGGCACGAAATGGGCTACAATTCCTGATAACCTTCCTAATTGAATCCCGTTTTTTTCTTCTAAAATAGGGCTTCCTTGAAGAAATATCATTTTGCCATTTACAAAATCAGCGTTGCCTGTTTCATCAATATAATGCAAAATTGCATTTCGGGCAGCTTCAATATGAAACGGCATCGATTCTTTGGTTAACGGAATATATTTTGCTCCAGATGTCGTGCCTGATGTTTTGGCAAAATATAATGGTTTGCCCTTCCAAAGCACGTTTGCTTCGCCTTGAACAACTTTGTCGATATATTTTTTTAGGCCTTCATAATCTCGAATGGGGACATTTTTTGAAAAGTCTTCAACTGTTTTTATGGAATCAAAATGATGGTCAATGCCAAACTGCGTTTTTTTCGCTTGACGAATTAAATCTTTAAACACTTTTTGCTGTGTTTGTATAGGATTTGTGGCCCAAATTTGAGTCTTTTGAACAATTATTTTAGCAAAAATCTTTGAGGCGGCCGACTTTATAGACATAGTATATTATTCAAAATCAATAAATTGTGTTGGGTCTATTGAATAGCCGTCTTTCCATAGTTCAAAATGCAAATGAATTCCTGTTGATTCTTGCCCAGAAAGTCCCGCTAACGCGATTACTTCTCCTGTTTTCACAACATCTCCTAAGTTTTTGGTGAGCGTTGCGGTATTTTTATAGGCAGAAATAAATCCATTATTATGTCTCAAAATAATCACATTTCCAGAGTTAGGTGTCCAATCCGAAAACAGTACCGTTCCGCCAATAATTGCTTTTATCGGAGTGTTTTTTGCCAGTGCTAAATCGACTGCAAAATGCTTCGTTTTTGTGTTGTATTTTTGTGTTATCGAGCCTTTTGCTGGAGGAAAAAGTACCAAGCTTGCTTTTGATTTTGCTTTTTCAAAAATATTATATTTATCCTCCTGCGCCACTTGCTCTCGAAGCCTCAAGTCTGCTTCTTTTGGTGACATATCAATGTTTGAAACATCGACAGCATCGGCGGCTAATATGGAATCTTTATTGAATTTTGCAAACTCTAAATCGCCTGTCAATATTTTCTTAATTGATGCTAAATAAGCGTCATTTTTCTTTATTGCAAGGGCTAAAGAGTCAGATTTTAGTGCTAATTCTGTGGCTTCTTTCTTTAGTTTGGAAGAAGAATAACCAGGAATAAATTCGCGTAATGGCGTGAACGCAATGATATAAGTCGTGATAAAAATGATTAATCCCGTTCCGATTGTTGCTACCACAAAAACATTCATCAAAGTCAATCTCAAAGAAAATATTTCTTCAAAAGTGTCCTCGTTCAAAATAACCAAGCGGTTTTTTGTGAGTAGTTTTTGTTTTAAAAACTGTCTGAATATTCTTTTTTGAGACATAACTAGTGATTATTTCTACAAATATAATAATTAATGTATCGTTATGGAGCGAGCTTTTTCAAGATATTAGCATTCATAGAGTTATTAAATCATAAATATTTACTAATAACAGAAAACAATTGCGGTTTTTTCTATTTATCTTTGTGGTATTATTTATTATAAATTTGCGAAAGCATTAAATAGTGTGTTATGGGAAAATTTGGAACAACCGAGATAATTTTAATTGTTGCCGTGATTTTATTAATGTTTGGAGGTAAAAAAATTCCAGAATTAATGAAAGGATTGGGTACAGGAATTAAAGAATTCAAAAATGCTGCAAAAGGTGACGCAACAGCAGATAAAAAAGAAGAAACAAAAGAATAGTTTTTTATTCAAAAACATTTTAGGCTCTAAATATGACAATCATATTTAGAGCTTTTTTTATAGTATCATCGTCAGCTGAATCCGTTTTCTGTCTTCGTCCACATCGGTGATTTTCACCTGCACATGTTGGTGAAGTTTTACTACTTCGTTCACATCGCTAACAAAACCTGCTTTGAGTTGCGAAATATGAACAAGTCCGCTTTCTTTCGTTCCGATATCAACAAAACAACCAAAATTGGTAATATTATTTACAATTCCAGGCAAAACCATTCCAATTCTTAGGTCTTTTATTGTTTTAACATTTGGATCAAATTCAAAAATTTTTGCCGCTTTTCGTGGGTCTAATCCTGGTTTTTCAAGTTCTTTTATAATATCTTTCAACCCTAATAATCCTATCTCAGTGGTGATGTAATTTTCTGGTTTTATTAAAACTGTTTTCTCTTTATTTGCAATCAAATCAGGCACTGTTAGTTTTAAATCTTTTGCCATTTTCTCCACAATTTCATAAGCTTCAGGGTGCACGGCCGAATTGTCTAGAGGGTTTTTAGGGTTAGAAATTCGAATAAAAGCAGCTCCTTGCTGATATGCTTTTTCGCCTAATCGTGGCACTTTTTTTAATTGTTTTCGATCCTGAAACGGCCCGTTTTCTGATCGATAATCTACTATGTTTTCGGCTAATTTTTCTCCTATTCCGCTCACGTAGCTCAATAAATGTTTGCTCGCTGTATTGATGTTTACACCCACCGAATTCACACAACGAATAACCGTGTTATCTAATGCTTCTTTCAGTTTTGTCTGATCAACATCGTGTTGATACTGGCCTACGCCAATAGCTTTTGGGTCAATTTTTACTAATTCGGCCAACGGATCCGAAAGACGTCTTCCGATTGAAACCGAGCCACGAACGGTAACGTCATAATTAGGGAATTCTTCTCGTGCTATTTTTGAAGCCGAATAAACCGATGCGCCAGCTTCAGAAACTATAAAAACTTGAACGGGTTTATCAAAGGCAATTTTCTTAATAAAAAATTCTGTTTCTCTCGATGCGGTTCCGTTTCCAATAGAAATTGCTTCAATTTTATAGGAATTTACCATCGACCTGATTTTTTTCATCGCCATTAATTCTTCGTTTTGAGGGGCGTGAGGAAAAATGGTTTCGTTGTATAATAAATCTCCTTTTTCGTCCAAACAAACTATTTTACAACCTGAACGAAAGCCTGGGTCGATGGCTAAAATTCTTTTTTCTCCTAAAGGAGGCGCTAATAATAGCTGACTTAAATTATTAGCAAAAACCTGAATTGAGTTCGTGTCTGCTTTTGCTTTTGCTTCTTGAAGGGCTTCGTTTGAAATGGCCGGGTATAATAATCTCTTGAAACTATCTTCGGCTGCTAGTTGCAAATGGGGGGTGGTGTCGTTGTTTTTCTTGATGATTAAGTCAGTGATAAAATCTATTGCTTCTTCGTTTTGAATTTCTATTTTTAATTTTATAAACCCTTCGTTATCCCCCCGAATCATTGCTAATAATCGATGGGGTGGTGTTTTTGATAAATTTTCTGACCAGTCAAAATATTGATTAAATTTTTGTGCTTCTTGCGTTTCTTTTTGTTTTTTAACAACCTTAGTAGAAATAGTTGCCTTTCTTTGAAAAAGTCGGCGCAATTGCTTCCTGACAAATGTGTTTTCGTTAATCCATTCCGCAATAATATCTCTTGCCCCTTGAAGCGCCTGATCTTCGTTGGTTATGGTTTTGTTTAAATATTGTGTTGCTATAAAATCAACATCGTCATTATTTTGGTTATAAATAATTTTTGCTAGCGGTTCTAACCCAAGTTCTCGAGCAACATCTGCGCGGGATTTTTTCTTTTTTTTATAAGGTAAAAAATAATCTTCTAATTCTTGTAAATCAAAACTTTCTTGTATTTTTTTATTTAATTCTGGTGAAAGTGCATTTTGCTCTTCGATTGTTTTTAGAATGGCTTCTTTTCTTTTAATAAGGGTTTCGAATTCCTTTTGATACTTTGCTATATTTTCAATAAAAACCTCGTCAAGATTTCCTGTCGCATCTTTTCTATATCTTGAAATAAAAGGAATCGTGCAATCTTCTTGAAGAAGCTGAACGGTTTTTTGAATATTTATAGGGGTTGTTGCAACGTATTTTGAAATGAATTGTATGTTGGTCATAATATAATAAAAGCGTAATTCTGTCAGTTCGTTGACAAGATTAGCGTTAATTCAGTTAATTGAATTTTAATATCTTTTTTAGTATTTCTAAAAAAAGTCTTTAACAACTAATTTTATTCACCCTGTTTTGATGTCGGCCGCCTTCAAATTCGGTGCTTAAAAAAGCTTCAACCATTTCTACAGCTTGTGGAATTGAGGTATATCGGGCTGGAATACTAATAATATTTGCATCATTATGAAGTCGTGCTAAAACAGCAATTTCTTTCGTCCAACAAACAGCTGCACGGATTTTTTGATGTTTATTAGCGGTCATTGCAATACCGTTCCCGCTACCACAAATAAGCACGCCAAAATCGACTGTTCCGCCCGAAACTTCTGCTGCAACAGGATGTCCAAAATCTGGATAATCGACACTTGACTCAGAATCTGTACCGAAATTTATTACTTCGTGTCCTTTTGATTCAAGCATCTTTATAATTGCTTTTTTATACTCTGGTCCTGCGTGATCGTTTCCAATTGCTAATTTCATAATG
>CAIJXW010000077.1 GCA_903824755.1 uncultured Bacteroidota bacterium
GTAATGTTTACTTTACTTTTTGTAAAATAAACATTACATTTACATCAAACAAATTAAAAAAATATGAAAACAACATTTTTATTTCCAAACCATTACAAAATTATTGGTTGGATTTTATTTATTCCGAGCATATTGATAATGCTATATTCAGGAATTTTCAGAATAGAAGAAGCCGATTTATTTAATGTGAACGTCTTTGCAATCTATCAAGATAGTATTGGTAATATTCCTGGGTTTTTTAAAATAATAGAAAATAATATATTTGATGAGTTAGTCATAATTCTTAGTATAATTGGAGGGTTATTAATTTGCTTTTCAAAACTAAAAAATGAAGATGAATATATTTCAAAAATACGTTTTGAAAGTTTAGTTTGGGCTACTTATTTGAATTATGCAATTATTCTATTTTTTACAATTTTTGTATTTGGATTTACGTATTTGAATGTTTTGTTTTATAACATATTTACGCTATTGTTATTTTTCATAATTAGATTTCATTATTGCATTTATAAACTAAATAAAATGAATCTCGATGACTAATAATTTGAAAGTACTACGGGCAATAAAGAATGTCTCGCAAGAAGAATTATCAAAAAAAATTGATGTCAGCCGACAAACAATTAATGCTATGGAAAACAGTAAATATATACCATCAACCCTTTTAGCGTTAAAATTAGCTCGGTTTTTTGAAATTGAAGTGAGTGCAATTTTTAGCTTGGAAGCTACTGATTAAGTTCTTATTTACTAAAATTTGCTATTCCTTTTTTTAGCCAATTGGCATAAAATAAAACGTCAGGATTATAGCTCGCTGTTGGGATTTCTGTATTTAGATTCGCACCATTCAAATCAACCAAAACATATAATGGCTGTGTGTTTGTGTTGTATTTCGTAATCATAAAGTCGGTCCATTTATCGCCAATAGTTTCTATTTTTGAACCTGTGGTTTTGGATACAAACTGCTCATTTGCAGGCAACGGACGTTTGTCGTCTGCAAATAGCGAAATCAAAACTACTTCATTTTTCAAAATTTTCAGCACTTGCTCGTCAGACCAAACGTTGTTTTCCATTTTTCGGCAATTGACACAAGCATGTCCCGTGAAATCTAATAATACTGGTTTATTCACCTTTTTGGCGAAAGCCAAACCTTTTTCATAATCTGTAAAAATGATTAAATTATTAGGTCCTAATTCGGCTCCTTCTGGATAATTATCGGTTGTTTCATTTGAAGAAAATCCAATTCCTTGCGGACTTTCACTATAGGTTTGTGGTGGTGGAAAAGCACTAATTAATTTCAATGGTGCCCCCCAAAGTCCCGGAATCATATAAATTGTAAATGACAAAACAACTAGTGCCAAAAGCATTCTCCCCACAGAAATATGTGTTAATGGAGAATCGTGCGGTAATGTGATTTTTCCTAAAAGATAAATACCCCAAATTCCGAATATTGCAATCCAAATCGCTAAGAATGTTTCTCTTTCAAAATAATGTAATTGCAATACTAAATCTGCATTTGATAAAAATTTGAAAGCCAAAGCCAATTCTAAAAACCCTAGAGAAACCTTAACTGTATTCAACCATCCACCCGATTTTGGTAATGATTGCAACCAGCCTGGGAACATTGCAAACAACATAAATGGCAATGCGAGCGCTGACGAAAAACCTAACATCCCAATAATTGGGGCAACTCCGCCACTAGATGCGGCTTGAACTAAAAGCGTTCCAACAATTGGTCCTGTGCAAGAAAAAGAAACAATTGCTAGAGCTAATGCCATGAAAATAATTCCGACAAAACCACCTCTATCGGCTTGTTTATCTACTTTATTTGCCCAAGAATTAGGCAACATTATCTCGAAAGCTCCTAAAAAAGAAATAGCAAAAACCACTAATAATATAAAAAACAGTACGTTAAACCATACGTTTGTTGACAACGCATTTAAGGCATCAGCTCCAAAAATTGAAGTTACCGCTAATCCTAAAACAACATAGATAAAAATTATTGAGAATCCGTAAAAAATTGCATTCCGTTTTCCTTGTGCTTTTGTTTTGCTTTGTTTTGTAAAAAAACTAACGGTCATTGGAATCATAGGAAAAACACAAGGTGTTAGTAAGGCTGCAAAACCGCCAATAAAAGCCAAAAAGAAAATTGTCCATAATCCTTTCTTTTCTTCCTTTTCTGGTGCTTTTTGCTTGCTTGCTGAAGCGGTTACTGAGGTTGTTTTTGGTGAAATTACGGAATTTGTATCAACCGAAATTGTGTCCTTGTTTTCGGGCAAAACTACCGTAGATGGTAACGCAGGAATTTTGAATTGAAATGATTTATTCAAATTAATACATACTTCTTTGCATACTTGATAATCAACTTCGACTTTTATATCAGCTCCATTTTTATTTTTTATTTGAACTTTTTGGGTAAAAGTCGCCTGTTTTTCAAAATAAAATTCATCTACTCCAAAAACATCATTAAATTGTTTTTTATAGGGGCTTTCTTTTGTTTTTGCGTCTAATTCATAACTATTTATTGATGGAGAAAACGCAAATGATAATGGTATTGCCCCTCCATCAGGAGTGTATTGAGAATATAAATGCCAGCCAGAATCTATTGTGGCTGTCATAATCAAATTATATTGCGTTTCCGTAACTTTTTCAAATTTAGTTTTCCATTTTACAGGATCTAAAACCTGCGAATTAGAAATTGAAAAAGCGAAAAATGCAACTAATAATAAAGCAATTTTTTTCATTATAATAAAGTTATTTGGATACTATTTTTTGTTGTATCGTTACTAATAAAGCGTTCGTCTTGCCGAATCCCAACCACCCAAACAATTTGATTATTTGAATATAAAAGCCAAGTATTTTCTTTTTCGAGTAGTGATAATTTCTCGTCTTTAAATAGCTTACTGACTTTTTTTGATTGACCTTTCATTCCTATAGGCTGAAAAACAGCACCTTGAGTTCTTTTTTTTAGAACTAATGGAAATTGCAGTTTGTCGGCATCAACAAATATAGTAGATTTTTTATTAGTTGGATTCAAAAATTTACTGCTAATAGAAAGTTTTATTGGAAAATCAAGAAGTTTTTGATCTTGATTTATGTAATATTCGTCATCAAATTCTGATTGATCTATAGGGCTTAAAATTAATTCGTCACGGTTTTTTAATAATCTAAACTGTGCAGAAAAAATCTGTTTGCCAGAAACGGAATCAACCAAATCATAAATAGAATCCCAATCAGAAAAACCGTAATCTCTTAACCATTGATATAAATAGGACTTATAGTTTGGGATATCTCGGATTTTTTTACAATCAAAATAGATCTCCTCGCCTATTTCTTTTGCAACCAAAGCATACATAAAGTTTGCAGCATCATTCACCAAGTCTTTTGAGTCTTGCAAATAAGCTTGTGTTTTTTCAAAAGTAGATAAAAAATCGGGATTTAGTTCTTTGAAAACTGGAACTAATTTGTGTCTAATTTTATTACGCAAATAATAATCTAAAGCATTACTACTATCTTCCCTCCATTTTATATTATTGATTTGTGCATATTCCAAGATTTCATCTCTAGAAAATGGCAAAAGCGGTCGAATGACAAGCTCGTTTTGAGCTGGAATTCCAGTTAGACCATCTAGTCCTGTTCCCCGAATTAAATTTATTAATGTGGTTTCTAGTGTATCGTCTGCATGATGTGCCGTGAGAATATAGTCCAGTTTTTCGGTAGCAACCAATTCATAAAACCAATTATATCTTAATTCTCGAGCGGCAACTTGGGTTGATAATTTATAATCATTTGCATAGTTTTCTGTGTCAAACTGATTCAAATGAAGCTTAATTTTGTGCTTTTCGCAATAATCTACTATAAAATTTTGGTCTTCAAAACTCTCTAAACCTCGCAACTGAAAATTGCAATGTGCCACCGAAATATCATAAGAAAGATGTCGAAATAATTCTAATAAAACCATGCTGTCAAGGCCGCCACTAACTGCTAAGAGGAGTTTTTTTTCTTTCAATAAAGAAAAATGCAATTGCAAATGTTTGGTCAACTTTTCTAACATAAAATTATCTAATTGAAAACTATTATTTTTTGAAGCGAATTTAAGGTAATTAAATGAAAATTTCGCTTTTAGGAGTAAATCCAATACAAAAGCGAACAAATAACAAATAGCTTACTTGTTTTCTAATACGTTTAACATCGCTTTGGCTTTCAACTGGCATTCTTCATACTCATTTTCGGGAATTGAAAGCGAAGTTATGGCACTACCTACCGAAAAAGAAAGGTATTTATTGTCATTATTATATAGAATACTCCGAATAACTACATTAAAATCAAAATCACCATCGGGCAAAAAATAGCCCAACGCACCGCTATATAATCCTCGTTTTGTGTCTTCCAATTCTTCGATTATTTTCATTGCTGACAACTTGGGAGCACCCGTCATGCTACCCATCGGAAAAGTAGTTTTTAGAATTTCGATGGGCGAAATCGTGTCTGACACTTTTGAAGTAATAGTTGAAATCATTTGATGTACTTGCTTGAATTTGTATATTTTACATAACTCTTCAACTACAACCGTTCCTTTGTTTGCTGTTTGCGATAAATCGTTTCGAACCAAATCAACTATCATAATGTTTTCGGATCGCTCTTTGGCATTTAGTGCCAGATTTAACTTTGCATTTTCATCTTCTTTGGCGTCAAAAAATCTTTTTGCTGTTCCTTTTATAGGTTGCGAAATTATTTTGTTTCCTTGCTTTCGCAAAAAACGCTCTGGAGAGGCCGACATCAAAAAATGATTGTTATTCTTGAAAAAAGTAGCAAAAGGAGTTTTTGAAATTTCAGTTAATTTTTGATACGTTTCTAAAGGATTAATTTGTACATTTCTAGAAAAATATTCCATGCAAAAGTTAGCTTCATAGATATCTCCTTTATTGATATAATCTAACATTTTTGTGACGTTTTCAAGATATTTTTCTTTTGATATCCGTTGTTCGATTTGAATCTTCTTTGAAGGTAATTCTTCAACAATTAATGTTTCGGTTATAGCTTCAAAATCATGGGTTAATTCATCGTCACACATCATTAAATATTCGATTTCGAGTGTGTTACCTTTCAATAAGAAGATTTTTTTTGGTTGAAAAAAATACATATCAGCAAAAAACAATTCGTCATTATTATTAGAAACCAAGTCGTGATGTGTATTTTTTAAATCATAAGAAAGATAACCAAACAACCAATCTTTTGTAGATTGCTGATATTGGTTTAAATCATCAAAAGCATTATGAAAATCGGTTTTTATAGACGTGAATGCGTCAACCGCGAGAATACAGTCATAGCTAGAATAATCCTGTGGATACTCATTGCTGTCTAGAAAAATAATTTCACGAAACTGTGATGCCCAATTTAACAACTGAGTTTTAAAATGCGTGGGACTTGAAATTGTCTTTATGACTGAGGTTCTCAATGAAATATTTTTTAGAAATTCAAAAGTACACATAATTACTAAATTTATTTTCTATATTTGATTCTATTATTAATCAAAAAATACAAAAAATCATGAAAATTACTACTCTCGTTATCAGAACACTAATTGGATTATTTTTGCTTTTTGCTTCAATTACTTATTTTTTCGATTTAATGCCACAACCACCCGCAACTGGAAATATGAAAACATTTGTTGATGGAGTTGGTGCAACAGGTTATTTAATGACGCTTGCAAAATGGACAGAATTACTTTGTGGACTCTCGTTTGTTAGCAATAAATTTACCAGTCTTTTTGCTGTTATTTTAATGCCTGTTTCTTTAAATATTTTACTAATAAATATGTTTTTGATGCCTGACGGAATTGGAATTGCGGCTCTATTATTTTTAGGAAATGCATTTATTATGTATGCTAATTGGAACAATTATAAAGGGTTATTAAAGGCATAATCGAATCCTATTAAAACAAAAAAAAACCTTTCATCGAAAGGTTTTTTTTATTGTATAAAATTAGTTTTTATATATGCAAAGCACGATTTTCTGTTGCAGCTAATGCAGCTTCTTTTATTGCTTCCGCAAAAGTTGGATGCGCATGGCTCATTCTAGAAATATCTTCGGCCGAAGCTTTGAATTCCATTGCCACGACTGCTTCGGCAATCAAATCAGCACAACGAGCTCCAATCATATGAACGCCTAAAACCTCATCAGTTTTGGCATCAGCCAGGATTTTTACGAAACCATCTAAATCGCCTCCAGCTCTAGCTCTACCTAAAGCTTTGAAAGGAAAACTACCTGATTTAAAAGCTATTCCTTCAGCATTTAATTGCTCTTCCGTTTTTCCTACAGCTGCCACTTCTGGCCAAGTATAAACTACGCCAGGAATCAAATTATAGTCAATATGTGGTTTTTGTCCAGCTATTATTTCGGCTACCATTGTTCCTTCTTCTTCGGCTTTGTGAGCTAACATTGCCCCACGAACAACATCACCAATTGCATAAATGTTTGAAATATTTGTTTGCAAATGGCTATTTACATCAATTTGCCCTCTATCTGTCATTTTAATTCCTGCCTTTTCTAATCCCAAATTATCTGTATATGGGCGACGACCAACAGCTACCAAAGCATAATCGCCTTCTAGTGAAATAGTTTCTCCTTTTAGGTTTTCGGCTTGAACCGAAACAGATTTTCCATTTCTTTCGACAGATTTTACTTTATGAGAAACATAAAATTTCATGCCTTGTTTTTTCAATACTTTGGTCAGTTCTTTTGATAACGATCCGTCCATTCCTGGAATAATTCTATCCATAAATTCTACCACCGAAACCTCAGCTCCTAAACGTAGATAGACTTGCCCAAGCTCAATACCTATTACTCCGCCACCAATAATGATTAAATGTTTTGGTACTTCTTTTAATTTTAGAGCTTCGGTAGAAGTAATAATTCGTTCTTTATCAATTGTTATAAAAGGCAAAGAGGAAGGTTTTGACCCGGTTGCAATTATTATTTTTTTGGCTTCCAAAGTCTCTGATGTTCCATCTTGTTTTGAAACCAATACATGATTTGCATCAACAAAAGAACCAAGTCCTTCAAAAACGGTTATGTTATTTTTATCCATCAAATACTTTACACCTCCCGAAGTTTGATCTACAACGGCTTGTTTTCGGGCAATCATTTTTTCTAAATTTACTTTTACTTCTCCCGAAACTTCAATTCCGTGATCGGCAAAATGTTTCATTTCGTCATAATGATGTGATGATGCTAATAATGCTTTTGATGGAATACAGCCTACGTTGAGACAAGTTCCGCCTAGTGTTGAATATTTTTCTATAATAGCCGTTTTCATTCCCAATTGGGCACAACGAATGGCTGCTACATATCCTCCAGGCCCAGAACCAATGATAACTACGTCAAATGAACTCATTTTTATGTGTGTTTTTTGTTTTTTAGTGATGCAAAATTAATAAAATAAGTTTGGTTAATAGTACAAATTATACTATAATTAATTATAATTTAACGCATTTAGTTTTGAATTCTACCAACATAATTTAGCTGGATTATATTATTCCAATATATTTTAATTAAGAAGACTATAAAGTATAAAGAAATAGAGGAATTAAATTATTAAATGAATTTTTGGGTTGTATAATAAATGACAAGTTTTAAATAGAAATAATCAACTATATAAATTATAAACAAAAAATAAATTGGCACTCCCAATTCTATA
>CAIJXW010000078.1 GCA_903824755.1 uncultured Bacteroidota bacterium
CCAAAAATACGAAATAATAAAATATCTTGAAACCCCTCCAACTCGAGCTGAATTGGAAATTCTGATAGAAAAACTTGGGCTGGAACCAATTCAATTAGTTCGTAGAAAAGAAAAAATATGGATTGATAACTACAAGAATCAAAACTTGTCGTCAGCAGAGGTGATTCAAATTCTAATAGAAAACCCAATTTTAATTGAGCGACCTATAATTATTAGAGGAGACAAAGCAATAATTGGAAGACCAAAAGAGGTTATTATTGCTTTTCTAAATTTGAAATAATTATTATTTAACAAACCATTATGAATTGAGACATAAACCAAATAGTACTTTTGCAGTCTTATTTATTAAATAACTTTTTATAAAATGAAAAAAATTCAATACGCATTAACATTCTTGTTTTTTATCACTTCGCTGACTAGCTTTGCTCAAGATGTTGCTGCAAAAAAAATCAAAATCACAGGAAAAGTTATTGAAAAAATAAGCAAACAACCGCTGGAATATACCACTGTAACATTCTCAAATCCTGCTAGCGCAAAAATCGTTGCTGGTGGAATTACAGATTCTAAAGGAGAGTTTTCTGTTGAAGTTATTGCGGGAACGTACTCCATAAAAATAGAATATATATCGTTTAAACCTTTACTAATTGAGCAGAAAAACTTAAAAACTTCTTCTAATTTAGGAACAATTTCGCTGGAAGAAGACGCTACTCAACTAAATGAGGTCGTGTTGCGATCAGAAAAAACTACGGTAGAAATAAAACTAGATAAAAAAGTATATAATGTAGGTAAAGATTTGATTGTTAAAGGCGGAACCGTTAGCGATGTTTTGGATAACATTCCTTCTGTTGCAGTTGATGCCGAGGGAACTATTAGCCTTCGTGGAAACGAAAATGTTCGGATTCTAATTGATGGAAAGCCCTCAAATGCTTCAAATATATCTGAAGCACTCAAGCAAATTCCTGCCGATGCAATCGAAAAAGTAGAGGTAATCACTAATCCATCAGCACGTTATGACTCGGAAGGTGGAGGAGGAATTATAAACATAATCATAAAAAAAGGCAAAAATATTGGAACAAACGGGACGATAATTGCTTCTTCTGGATACCCTGAAAATTATGGACTATCGGGAACCATCAACTACAAAACAAAACAATTCAATCTATTCACGACAACTGGATATAATTATCGAAAAAATCCAGGGAATTTTTTCATCAATTCAGAATACCTAAATCCTGATGGAAGTACGAAAAAATATATTAACGAAAAAAGAAAAAATGAACGTTTAGGAAAAGGATATAATTCAAGTATTGGCGTAGATTGGTTTCTTGACAAAACAACAACTTGGACAAATACTGTAAATATTAGAAAATTTAACAGTAACAATCCCGAAGACGTAAATTATGATTATTTTGATGAAAATAATCAATACACATCATCATTAAATCGATATAACAACCAAATTAGCACTAACAATTCGGTAGAATTTAATAGCAATTTCAGTAAAAATTTCAAGCGAGAAGGGCACAAATTAACATTCAATGGCACTTTTACAAAAATCAGAGATAATGAATCCTCAATTATTAGTAGTAACATTATCGAAAACACGAGCAACCTACTAAAAGACAATGAAAATATGTTGCAATTGGATTATGTTTTACCATTTGCCAATAAAAGTCAATTTGAATTTGGATATAAAGGAAATTTCAGAGACAATTTGACCGATTTTAAAGTAGGAAAATATGACAATTCAGGAAATTATATTCCCAATTTGTTCTTCACAAACACGCTAGAATATAAAGAAAATATCAACGCATTATATTCCCAATTTGGAACCAAAATAAATAGTTTTTCCTTTTTATTTGGGTTGCGTTGGGAAGACTCAAAGATTCAAATAAACCAGTTGGCCACAAATGATTTCAACACAAGAAAATACAGTAATTTATTTCCAAGTGCCTTTCTAACCTATGAATTTAACTCCAATAGTAGCGTGTCATTCAGTTATAGCAAGCGAATTTCAAGACCACGAGGACGTCAAATAAATCCGTTTTCAAACTACTCAAGCAACATCAATATTTTTCAAGGAAATCCAAAATTAAACCCAGCCTATACAGATGCCTTAGATTTTGGATACCTAATTCGGTTCGACAAACTAACCTTCAACACCTCCGCCTACATCAACAAAACCTCAGATTCGTTCCAATTTATCAGAAAAGAAAGCGGCAATTTTGTAAACGGCACTCCAGAAATTCTAAGCACATTCATTAATTTGGAGACCGAAAACAGACTAGGATTTGAATTTACAATCAATTATTCACCCTATAAATGGATAAAACTTAACAGCAATTTCAACTTTTTTCAAGTAGAAACACTAGGAGATTATGTTTATTCAAATTCACAAAACTCCATAATCACAAAAAATTTCAACAACAAAACAACCTCGTGGTTTGCCCGATTATCCTCAAAAATTTCATTACCAAAAAATATTGATTGGCAAACAAATCTAAATTATAACGGTCCACAAAACAATGCACAAGGAAAATCTTATGGGATTTTTGTAGTCAGTTTAGCCTTCAGCAAAGACATTCTCAAAGAAAAAGCAACCATCGCAATAGGTGTTCAAGATTTATTAAATACCCGAAAAAGAATCTTCGATACCTACATTCCAGGAACATTATTTTCCCATGCCGAAATGCAAAGAGCGGTTCGCCAATTCACAATTTCGTTCACCTATCGCTTCAACAAACAAAAATCAGATAAAGAAAAACAGCCAAAAAGAGATTCAGATTTCGGTGATGATTATCAAGGCTAACATTCCAATAAAATAACAAAAAGTGTTTCAAAAATGAAGCACTTTTTTTTTGGGGCGTGCCCTCGTTTAGATCAATTATAATAACTAGACTTTTTCGATAAACTCGGTCGGGCTTTTCGCTACA
>CAIJXW010000079.1 GCA_903824755.1 uncultured Bacteroidota bacterium
GAATGTTTTTCTTTTTTGTCGCCCAATGCTAACTGCACGGCGCTGTAACCATCTGTTTCGGTTGTTTTAACCTGAGTCACAGTACAAGGACCAGCTTCGATTATGGTACAAGCAATTTGCTTACCATCTTCACCAAAGATGCTGGTCATACCAATTTTTTTTCCGTCAACAAACAAAGGAACTACAATTTCAGATTTTACTGTAAAACTACAAGCAATATAATTATCCTGTGCCTGAACATCAGGAACTACAAAGTTTTTATTGGAAACGGCCACCTGACCACAAATCCCTTTTCCAAACGCAATAACAGTATGGTCGGTTGCCGCACCAGCATAAGGGCCTAGATGAAGCGTTTTGTCTTGGTGGTTCGCAAAATAATAACCCACCCAGTCATAATAGGAAATACTCGCTTTCAATAGTTGGCAAATTTGACCTAGTTTTTCATCGCGACTGTATTCTGATGCAACAATTATTTTTCTTATTTCGGGTTTTAATGTTTCAAAATCCATATTCTTTTTTATTTTTTACAAAAGTATTATTTGTTGGAGTATTATTTTATAAATTTGTAAAAAAAGACTTTGAAAAAATATTTGAGCCAAAACAAATTGTTTTTACTTTTCCTAACCAAATTTTTTGTTAGCTATCTAATTCTCACCTTTGTTTATCAATCGTATTTGGATCTCTATAATGGCCAAAATTTTGAAGTAGATGCAATCACAAATCTTGTTGCCGAACAATCGAAAGATGTTTTGCTTTTTTTTAATAAAAATGCCTCCACCGAAAAACACTCCACACAAGCAAGTATAAAACTGTTCTATAATTCTAAATATATTTCTAGAATTGTTGAAGGCTGCAACGCAATTAGCGTTATCATTTTATATCTCGCTTTTATTTTTGCCTTTACCGGAAAATGGAAACCTACAATTGGGTTTCTATCTCTTGGAGCAGTAGCAATATATATATTAAATATTGTCAGAATAGCATTGTTAGCAGTCCTTTTTTATAACTTCCCCGAATATGAATCGTTTTTGCACGACATTCTTTTTCCATTAATTATCTATGGATTTGTATTTATGCTTTGGTTTATTTGGGTTTATAAATTTTCTATTTATGCAAAAAAATAAATCAATTGTCCTATTTCGACTAGTTTGCGTACTAGCAATTGTATTTCTATTTGGAGTAATTAGAACCTATGAAAGCCAACTTTTTTTTGATCCCTTTTTGGATTATTTCAAATTTGATAACAACCTAGAATTGCCCAAAGTAGATTTTCTGCAATTGTCTTTCGGTTTATTATGTCGCTATTTCTTGAACACAATATTGTCGCTTTTAGTTTTATTTATCATTTTTTTGGATTTCGAAATGCTAAAATTTTCAGCATTTATCTACTCTTGCTTTTTTATTGTTCTTTTATTTTCTTTGTATTATTGTCTCGAAATAAATGAAAATCCAAACAAAATCACGATTTTTTATATCAGAAGATTTTTAATTCAGCCAATTTTATTGTTGCTATTTATCCCTGCTTTTTTCTTTCAAAAGCAAAAAAATTGATTCTTTTTTCGTAACTTTAATTTTTTTGCAAAAGCAAATCGATTTGTTATAAAATTACATTGTTTTGAAGATGTATTAGGATTAGAAAACCTTCCAATTAGATGCTACTAAGAGGATAAGTAATTTAAAAACATCATTTTGACATTAAAACAATAATATTTGTAACTTTGCCAAATGAATTTCAAAAAACACAGTTGTATTTTATTAGCGATTCTTTTGTTGGTTTCCAACATTGGTTTTGCCTTTAATGTCCATTATTGTGCCGATAAAATCGAGTCTATTTCTATAGCACCAGTTTTCGCAGAAAATAATTCAGAAGAAACTTGTTGCGGAGTTGAAGAAAAAGAATCCAGCTGTTGTAAAAACAAAGTGGTTCATTTCCAAAAAAAATCAGATGGTTTTGATACTAAATCTTTTTCGTTTGTATCAAATAGTGTCTTTCTAACAGAAGAAAAAACCCCTATTTTTATAAATTTTAGCTCAAATTGTAGTCATTGCCAAATAAAAAATTATTACTTTGAGGCAAATGCTCCACCTTTTTTCAAGCTAAATTGCCAATTTATTTTCTACGATTAATTATATTTTTTAATAGTGTTAATCACAATCGCTGTGGTTTTTTTTATTAAAAAAATATAATTATAAAAATATGCAAAACAAAATCTCAATTTACTTTTTGATGATTTTTTGTTCTCTAATTTCCTATTCACAAGACACGTTGAAGGAAGTAAATGTTCAAAATCAGAAAAAAGAATTATACAAACCGCAAACACTAACCGCAAACACTACATTGCTCAGTAGTAAAGAGTTGCTAAAAGCTGCTTGCTGTAATCTTGCCGAAAGTTTTGAAACTAATCCCACTATCGATGTCAATTTTTCTGATGCTTTAACGGGAACAAAACAAATCAAAATGCTCGGATTGACAAGTCCTTATTTGCTTATTACCGAAGA
Source organism: uncultured Bacteroidota bacterium (assembly GCA_903824755.1). Lineage (GTDB taxonomy): Bacteria > Bacteroidota > Bacteroidia > Flavobacteriales > Flavobacteriaceae > Flavobacterium. The sequence goes on from CAIJXW010000079.1 coordinate 2,500, forward strand.
AAATATCCCTTCTGTTCGCGGCGCTTCCCAAGCTTTTGGGTTGTCATTTACCCCAGGTACTTGGATTGAAAGTATCCAAATCACAAAAGGAGCAGGGTCGGTAGTGAATGGTTTTGAAAGTATTTCGGGGCAAATCAATACCGAACTAATCAAGCCAAAAAATGATATTCCGTTTTTCTTGAATGCCTATGGATCTTCAGATTCTCGTTTTGAATTGAATACGCATTTCAACAAAAAAATCTCCGAAAAATGGAGTAGTAGTTTGTTTGTTCATGGAAATTCTAGAGTATCAAAATTGGATATGAATTCAGATGGATTTATGGATAATCCATTGGCCAAACAAATAAATGTCCTCAATCGATGGCAATATCAAAATGCCAAAACAGGGCTGGTGGGTTTTCTAAACTTCCGATATTTGAATGATAAAAAACAAACGGGAGAAATGAATTTTGACCCGAATATTGATGCATTCACAAACAACCATTGGGGTTCAGAAATAAACACGGAGAGAATTGATATTTCTACAAAAATCAGATATGTTTTTCCAGAAATCCCATTTCAAAGTATCGGTTTTCAAAACGCTTTCAATAGTCATAATCAAGGTTCCTATTTTGGTCTAAATCAATATAATATAAAACAAACAAGTTATTATTCTAATCTTATTTTTAATTCAATTATTAATAATACGATGAATAAATTTGCTACGGGATTGAATTTTTATTTTGATAAATATCAAGAAGTTGCTTTTCAAGACAATTATGATAGGACGGATAATTCTGTGGGAGCTTTTTTTGAATTTACGCATGATAATATGACTAATTTTAGCTTTATTTTGGGCGGAAGACTAGATAATAGTAACCGTCTTGGATTGTTTTTTACGCCTCGATTACATGTTCGATATGTTCCTTGGAGTCAAGGTGTACTTCGGTTTTCGGTAGGTCGTGGAAAAAGAAGTGCTAATATATTTTCCGAAAATCAACCCCTGTTCAATAGCTCAAGAACTTTTGATATTATAAAAAATACAGGAAATTTATATGGCTTGAATCCAGAAATTGCTTGGAATTATGGCTTAAGTTTTTCGCAAAGATTTGATATTTTTAATAGAAAAGCAGACATAGGAATTGACTTTTTTAGGACAGATTTTCAAAATCAGGTTGTGGTCGATTTGTTTCAAAGTGCCCAACAAGTTTTGTTTTATAATTTGAACGGAAAATCATTTGCCAATAGTTTACAAATTGAATTTAATTATGAATTGGTACATCGACTAAATTTTCGATCTGCCTTCAAGTTTTATGATATTCAAACGGATTATTTATCAGGAAGAAGTCAGCGGTTTTTGCAAGCCAAAAATCGATTTTTTAGCAATTTGGAATACAAAACTCATGTTTCTGAAAAAGAGGAACAATGGAAATTTGATTATACGTTGAATTGGACGGGTAAACAAAAACTACCTACTACTTCTTCAAATTCTTTAGAGAATAGATTTCCAGAATTTTCCCCTTCTTTTTTTGTGATGAATATGCAAATCACACGTCAATTTTCGAGCGTTTTCGAAATTTATTTTGGAGGAGAAAATATTGGTAATTATAAACAAGAAAAGGCTATTCTTTCCGCTGACAATCCTTTTGACTCTAATTTTGATGCTTCAATTGTCTATGCTCCAATTTTTGGCCAAATGTATTATGCAGGGTTGCGGTTTAAAATGAAGTAAAAGTCGAATGATAATTTTAAAATAAAAACAGTAATAATTTTAAACAGAATATTTAAAAACCCATTTCCGTCCTGTCTTTCTTATGTTTTTGGAATGTCTGGATGGAGATAATAAATCAATAATTATGAAAAATTTAATTTTAGTGGTAGCACTCTTTTTTATAGGATTTTCTGCCCAAGCACAAGTAAAGAAAAACAAAAATGCAAAACATGAAATTGCTGTGAGTGGCAATTGTGAGCAATGTCAAATCCGAATTCAAAATGCAGCTTATCTAGTTCGGGGCGTAAAATCAGCTATTTGGAGTGTTGAAACAAATCAATTGAGTTTGATTCTAAATGAAGAAAAGACTACAATTACTGACGTAAAAAAGGCTGTCGCAAAAGCTGGTCATGATGTTGACGAATTTAAGACAGACGATCAAACCTATGAAAATCTTCCAGGGTGTTGCCAATACGAACGAAAATAAAATTAATATTTCGTTAAATAAGGTTTAAAATTAGATAATAAATTGTGGGTAAGTTATTTTTTGGTTACTTTCACAAACTAATAAATTTAATTTTAAATATGAATAATTTTGACTGGACGCAACTACTCAACCCTGAGTTTTATATAACGCTACAATTTGGTGGAATTCAACTTGGTTTATTCATTGTTTTATTTATTGTTTTTGCTGAAACTGGACTTTTTGCTGGGTTTTTTCTTCCAGGCGACAGTTTGCTTTTTCTTTCGGGTATTTATAGTAAAGACTTGGTTCAAAGTGTTTTATATATAGAGAATGATTTTACTAATGTTACTTTATTATCAATACTCGTAGCTGTTTCAGGTATTCTTGGAAACATGGTTGGCTATTGGTTTGGTGCCAAAAGTGGCTATTATCTATTTAAGAAAAAAGACAGTTTTTGGTTCAAGAAAAAATACCTAATACAGTCACGAGATTTCTTTGAAAAATATGGAGGAAAAGCAATTATTTTCGCTCGATTTTTACCCATTTTTAGAACATTTGCGCCAATAGTTGCCGGGATTGTAACTATGGATAGAAAAAAATTCATGTTTTTCAATATTCTAAGCTCATTCCTGTGGTCTTTTATACTTATTTTTTCGGGGCATTATCTTTATGGTATTTTCCTTGAGAAAGGCATAAATTTAAAAGACCATATTGAATATATTGTCATTATCATTGTCTTGATTTCTACACTTCCAGTGATTTTTAAACTCCTAAAAAAAACAACTCTTAAAACATAAATTTATTCCAAATTTATGACCTTCGTGGTCGAAATTAATTTCCCTTCTAATGATATTCCCTCAATTTGAAGGGTTATGTTTTTTTGTTTTAAATTAGGAATAAATAATTGTATCATATTGCCTTCTGTTTCAATGTTTGGCTCCCAAAAAAGTGTTCCGTAATTCTGAAATCCCTCACTCAAATAGGACTCATAAGGGAGATTTTTGAAAATAGTTTCATTTGAAAAAGCATTCGTAATGATAAATGACTTGGCTAATGATTTTCTAGGCTTATTTTTGTATTCTAAATTTGAATAAATTTTGATAACACCCGTACCTTTCGATTGAATTGTAGTGCCGTTTTTATTGATATAAATTTCGCTTACTAATTTGAGCGACATATTGTCTAAAATATTAAAATCGGTTATTTCAATATCATCTAAAAAAACCGAAGGAATATTTGGACGCGTAATACTTATTCTTGCCCGACCTCTAATATATACATTACCAGCCTGGCTTCCAGCGTCAAAACCATGACCCGCAATAAACGAAATAACATTTGTATACATATTGTATTCGTCATTATTGATTTTATAGCCTTTCATCATGCTATTTCCAAACTTGAGTTGGTTTTTTAACTCCACTTTTTTCGGCTCGCTAATCACAACAATATCTTTCAATTCTATAGCTTCTTTGATTTTTGGTAATGCCAATTCTGGGGTATTATTTGTGTTTTGCTCTTGAATCCATTCACAGTTTTGGTTCTTAATTTCAAATGGCTTTAAAAATGGAGTATCTTCATTTACTACCTTCGGCAAGAAAATCAATTCTTTATACTTTTCTCCATTTTTTACTAATGTAAAATTCACTTTCGTTGAATCTAGGGCAATGAAATTTCGAAAATAAAACTCGTTCTTTTCGTCTATTTCTGCAAATTCATTCAATTCTGCTGGAAGTGAAAACATCTGAATGGTATAGTTTTTTTTGTTGTCTATAGCTTCGTTTATTGTGCCTTTTAGAGTGACTCCTTTATTAAATTTATATTTAATAGTAGGAGGGTTTTTCATCTTTTCCCAATCATATTTTGATTCACTTTCATTCATCAAAATCAAATCCAAATAAAAATTATTCTTCTTTGATGGGTTTTCAAAAATTGAATTAATATTTATGGTTGGATTTTTTAAATACGAGTTTATATTTAAAGAGCTAATTATATTTTGTTCTTTTTTTGTACTCAAACTTTTCTCGGGCAATACGGAAACCCCAATTCTAATGTTTGACACATTCGAGAATCCTTTAATTTCGATAGAATCAATAGTCTTTTTGGAAACCTCAAATTGAATATCAAATTCATTTGCAAAAGGTTTATAAATAATTCGCTCGTTTCGACTATTTAAATTGTCATCTATAACCCTAATAATGTTCACGCCATCAAATAGATCAGTATTTGACAGAATAATTTGGTTGCTATTTTCCTTTAATTGAAAACCTGCAATAACCATTTTTTCATTTTGATTTACCGTTAAATATAAATTTTTTCCTTCTAAATCCTTTCTGGTTTTATCATTTGTTTTGATGGTTACAAACGTCTTAGTTTCGTTAGAAAAGTTATTTACCGTCAGTGCCGTTCCCAATTCTTTCGGATATGGCATTACTTTTTCTATTTTTCTATTTTTATAATTAAAAACAATTTTATAGATTTCGTGACCAGTTTCAATAATATCAAATTTGCCAAATCCAAAATTGTTTGTTTGAAAATTGGCAATTACTTCTCCTTTATTATTTAGAACAACGCCATCATTAATTTCAATCCCATTATCATTACAATCCAATATAGAAACGCCAATAGTATTAGTTATTCCTTCTAAAAAAAGGCCTCCTTCAGGGTGAAAAGTCAGTGTTGGATTTGAACTTTTACTATTTGCTTTTTCATTTGAATCTAGTATTAAAAAAGTGAAAATTCCAGATTCATTTTCCTCAAAATTATTACTCCAATTTGTGTTCACTTGAACATAATATTTCCCAGCGGGATAGTCAGATTTCATTATAAAATCCCCCTGAAAACTTCCGTTTCGAGCATAGCATAATTTAGAATTCAATTGCTCTCCTGTCGAACTATATAAGCTCACATAAACGTTGGTTGTTTCAAGATTTGGGACATTGTTTTTTTTATCAAAAACAAAGCCTTTAAACCATATTGTTTCCGAATTAATATAGACACTTTTGTTAAATTGTAAATGAAATACTTCTCGGTCTAACTCGAAATATTTCTCTGGAATCGAAGCAATTTTTTCTTCAATAGATTGGGCTGTTAGAAAATGGGTGTTGAGCAAGTTTAAAAGGCAAAAAACTAAAAGAAAGATTTTTTTTAGGGCATTCATAATTTATTTTATTATTTAAATATGGTTTATACATATTGTAAATATAAAAAAAAATCTGAAGGTTACTTCAGATTTTTATAAATTATAGAATTAAATATTACATCATTCCTGGCATGCCACCACCCACTGGGCTACCGCCAGTATTTTCTTCTTTTATCTCTACCAAAGCACATTCGGTTGTCAAAATCATTCCTGCAACTGAAGCTGCGTTTTCTAACGCCACACGTGTCACTTTTTTAGGGTCGATAATTCCTGCTTTTAACATATCTACATATTCGTCTGTTTTGGCATTATAACCAAAATCTCCTTTTCCTTCAGCTACTTTTGCAACTACTACCGAACCCTCAAGCCCAGCATTTTCAACAATAGTTCGCAGAGGAGCTTCTACTGCACGAGAAATAATTTGAATTCCAGTGGCCTCATCTGCATTATCAGCTTTCAGATTTTTTAGTGCATTTTTTGCTCTCAATAGGGCAACTCCACCTCCAGCAACAATACCTTCCTCAACAGCTGCACGTGTCGCGTGTAAAGCATCGTCAACTCTATCTTTTTTCTCTTTCATTTCCACTTCCGAAGCTGCTCCTACATATAGAACCGCAACTCCACCAGCTAATTTTGCTAATCGCTCTTGTAGTTTTTCTTTGTCATAATCAGATGTAGTGGCTTCCATTTGACCTTTTATCTGATTGACACGATTTTTTATCATATCTGCTTCGCCAGCACCGCTTACAATTGTTGTGTTGTCTTTGTCGATAGTAACTCTTTTTGCAGTTCCTAACATTTCAATTGTTGTGTTCTCTAACGTATATCCTCTTTCTTCAGAAATAACGGTTCCTCCAGTTAAAATAGCAATATCTTCCAACATCGCTTTTCTTCTATCTCCAAAACCTGGAGCTTTTACGGCAGCAATTTTCAAAGCACCTCGCAATTTATTTACTACCAATGTCGATAATGCTTCTCCATCTACGTCTTCGGCAATAATCAATAATGGTTTTCCTGATTGTGCAACTGGTTCTAAAACGGGTAACAATTCCTTCAAAGAAGAAACTTTTTTGTCATATAATAATATGTAGGGATTTTCTAATTCTGCTTCCATTTTTTCTGGATTGGTCACAAAATAAGGAGATAAATACCCTCTGTCAAATTGCATTCCCTCAACAACGTCAACATAAGTGTCTGTTCCTTTGGCTTCTTCAACTGTAATTACGCCTTCTTTTCCGACTTTTGCGAAAGCGTTTGCAATAAGTTCGCCAATAACTTCATCATTATTTGCCGAAATAGAGGCAATTTGTTTTATTTTTTCAGAATCACTTCCTACTACTTTTGCTTGTTTTGCCAAATCTGCAACTATTGTTTCAACTGCTTTGTCAATTCCTCTTTTTAAGTCCATAGGATTTGCTCCTGCAGCAACGTTTTTTAAGCCTTCTTTTACAATTGCTTGTGCTAATACAGTTGCAGTTGTAGTTCCATCACCAGCCAAATCATTGGTTTTTGAAGCGACTTCTTTTACCATTTGAGCTCCCATATTTTCCAATGGGTCTTTCAATTCTATCTCTTTTGCAACGGTAACACCATCTTTAGTAACCGTTGGTCCTCCAAATGATTTTCCAATAATCACATTACGACCTTTTGGTCCTAAAGTTACTTTTACTGCATTTGCTAATGCATCAACACCACGTTTTAGTCCGTCACGTGCTTCAATATCAAATTTTATATCTTTTGCCATTTTTGTCAATGCGAGGAGTTGCGAGGCGCAAGGCAAAGCAATCTCTTCGACTTATTAAGTTATTATTTTATTATTTTTTTTCTTCTCTTCAGCTTTCTTGGAGAGGTTATATTATCGCGAGAATATCATCTTCACGCATAATCAAATAATCTTTGCCTTCTAGCTTTAATTCTGTCCCTGCATATTTTCCGTAAAGTACAGAATCTCCAATTTTTACAGTCATCGAATGTTCTTTAGTGCCGTTACCAACAGCTACAACAGTTCCTTTTTGAGGTTTCTCTTTTGCGGTGTCTGGAATAAAAATTCCCGAAGCAGTTTTGGTTTCAGCAGCAATAGGTTCAATCAATACTCGATCCGAAAGGGGCTTGATGTTTAATGCCATAATACTTTTTTTTAATATTAAATTAATACTTTCTTCAAAATTCAGAAATTATGCCAATAGTAAAAAACTGACAAATTTACTTAAAAAAAATGCCAGCATTGTCAGGCTGGCATTTTCTATTGAAATTATATGAAGTTTATTTTTTTACAGGAGCCGCAGTTGGTGCTGCAACTGGTTTTGCTTCGGCAGGACTTTTTGGAGTTGCCGCTGCAGGTTGTGCAGTTTTGTCAATAATTTTCGAATCATTATCGTTCAATGCGTCAGTAAAACTCAAACTAGATAGCAATATTAAAGCAATCAAAATAGTTGCCAATGTCCATGTGCTTTTGTCTAAAAAATCTGTTGTTTTTTGAACACCACCCATCATTTGAGACCCACCCAAAGATGATGATAATCCCCCGCCTTTAGGGTTTTGAACCATTATAACTATAATTAATAGAAAACAAACGATAGTTATTAATACTAAAAAAATTGAAAATGTACTCATTGTTTATTATTATTTTGTTGTAAAATTTTTATATCTAAAATTCGGTTTGCAAAGAAACTACTTTTTTCTGGATATTTCAAAATTAATATTTCATAAGCTTGAATTGCTTTTAGATATTTTTTTTGTTCTAAATATACCTTTGCCAAAGTCTCTGTCATCAAATAGGACTTGTCTTCACTACTTGAGGTTGAAAAATCTTTTATGATTGCATCTTTTGAAATTGGCGGAATCTTCGGATTTACTTCTATAAATTTATCAATAATGGCCGTTTTTTTATTTTTTTCGTCCAATAATTGATTCGTTTCTAATTTGAAATTTAACGTTTCACCTCTTTCAATGGGGGTTATTTTCGATAATTGCAACCATTCTTGAAAGGAATGTTTTTCGTTTTTTGAGAATTGTAATGGCTTTCCTATTTCTAATTTTGTTTCTGTGATTTCAATTGTTTTATAGGCAATTTTATCCGAAAGAACTTCGGCCTCAACAACAGTAGATTGCTCGATAGTGGTCAATATGGATTGCTCTAATAAATTTGAAATTGCAGGAAGACTTTCTTTTTCCGAAAGGATTTCAATAGAAACAACCTCGATTGATTTTATTTTTTCTACGTTTTCAAGATAAGAATCTTTATTGATTGCTATAAAATAATCGGAAGTAATCAAATCAAACAGAATACTTCTCTCGGTAGTATAGGCTGCGGTTGTTTTTAGATCATAATTATACCGAAAACTATCTTGATTATATAACCCTTTTAATCGCAAGGCACGTGCACTTTGAAAATACGGAAATTCAGCCACGATTTTTTCAAGGGCTAAAGTCTGCTTTTCATTGACAGCATTAGGGTTATTTATCAAAAATGTAAAATCGGAAACGTTCATTATTTTCTATCTATTTTAAAAGGCATTCTACCATTTGGCTAGTGACTCGTTAAAAATATCTTGTGTTATTCGTTCGTAAATAAAATCTAAAACTTCGGTTAATTTTGAACCAACCAATTGATCGGTGCCATCATAATCTTTATAAAATGAAAATTTCTTTTCAAAATCGTCAGCTTCTTTTTTCTTGTTTGAAAAACGAACATTGACCGTAATTGTTAATCGGTTTTGTGACGCACGCTGGTCTGCAGTAGCGGTCATAGGCTCTATTCGGAAATCTGTAATTTCGCCCTCATATACTAAATCTCCTCCCGAACTTGTTAAATTCAAATTAGTTTGATTTTGAATTATGTTTTGCATTTTCTGAGTGAAAATTCGCTCAATTCCTGGCTGAACCAGTGGTGCATTATTCTGAAAATAATTCACCTGAAAAGTTTTTGCATCAATTTTACCTGTTCCAGTAAAGTTATATACCGAACAACTATTTAATATAAATGCAGCAATTAGTGTTATTATTATTGTAACGTTTTTCATTTAATATTTTAAAATTCAAAGATATTCAAATTTCATTGACAAATCTCTATTTGGCAAATTTCAATTACCTAAAGATCAAATTGTTTTATCTTTCGGTATAATGTTCTCTCCGAAATCCCTAGTTCATCGGCTGCAGCTTTTCTTTTGCCTTTGTTCTTTTCTAAAGATTTTTTGATCATTTCGATTTCTTTTTGTTCTAATCGCAATACCTCTTCTTCCTCAATTTCTTCTGCAAATAGATAATTGTCATTGCTTTCTTCAAAATCATTTTTCTCAACTACTTTTGTGATAATAGATGTTTGTGGTTCTTCTTCAAAATCAATTTCATGATCGTTTTCTTTCTGACCATATATTTTTTTTATCAAATGCTGATTCGTTTCCTGGACTTTCGAAGTGCCATTTTGCATCAATTCTAGAGTTAATTTCTTCAAATCATTCAAATCACTTTTCATATCAAAAAGCACTTTATATAGAATTTCTCTTTCGGTACTGAAATCGCTTTTGTCTTTTTTGTTTTTAATAACCGATGGCAAAGTCGAACCGCTTGAAGGCAAATAGGACTGTAAAGTTTGTGATGTGATTTCCCGATTTGTTTCCAAAACGGATATTTGCTCGGCCACATTTCTCAATTGTCTAATGTTTCCACTCCAACGATAATTTGAAAGCTCCTGAATTGCCTTTTCGTCTAGTTTTATTGCAGGCATTTTGTATTTGTGTCCAAAGTCGGATGCAAATTTCCGAAACAATAAATGAACATCGTCTTTTCTGTCCCGCAATGGAGGTAGCGTAATGTCAACCGTGCTCAATCTATAATATAGGTCTTCTCTGAATTTTCCTTTTTCGATTGCATCAAATAAATTGACGTTGGTGGCAGCCACAATCCGAACATTTGTTTTTTGGACTTGCGAAGAACCAACTTTGATAAACTCTCCGTTTTCTAGCACCCGAAGCAGTCTTACTTGAGTGGTCAACGGTAATTCGCCGACTTCATCTAAAAAAATTGTTCCCCCATTGGCCACTTCAAAATACCCCTCACGAGTTCCTGTAGCTCCCGTAAACGAACCTTTTTCATGACCAAAAAGCTCACTGTCTATAGTTCCTTCTGGAATAGCTCCACAGTTAACGGCAATATATTTTCCGTGTTTTCTATGTGATAAAGAATGAATTATTTTCGGAATACTTTCTTTTCCAACACCACTTTCACCAGCTACCAATACAGAAATATCAGTAGGGGCAACCTGAATGGCTTTTTCTATTGCTCGATTGAGTTTTGGATCGTTTCCAATAATCTCAAATCGCTGTTTTATTGATTGAACTGTTTCCATTTTTGTTTTATTAAAGTTTTTTTGGTTAAAGTTTTAAAAGCATCTCGAAAAACAACATTTTAAATCTAAAACTACAACACTTTTATTTCTTGATTATCGTCAATGTATCTTTTATAGGTGCTGCTTTTTCTAATTTTTGTTTAGGAAAAAAAGTCCTTATACAATAAAAAGTAACACCAAAACCTATGATGAAAGCAAGCATGCCGAAAAATATATATTTTTATTCATTATTTTGACTAATTCATTTCGCTCAAACCTACTGCTGTCCCTATCAATGTACCACTAGTGCAGTTTTCGATTAGAACATTCACAAAATCACCAATTTTATAATTTTCTTTTGGAAAAACCACTGCAATGTTTTGAGAGCTTTTTCCCGAAAATTCATTTTTAGATTTTTTTGAAATTTTCTCAACTAACACTTCTAATGTTTGTCCTACAAATTCGCCATTTCTATACCAAGAATGACTTTGTTGTGCATCGACAATTTCTTGCAAACGTCTCAACTTTATTGCTTCGGGAACATCATCTTCCATTTTTCTTCCTGCTAGCGTTCCTGGTCTTTCGGAATAGGAATACATATATCCGAAATTATATTTTATTTCTTCCATTAATTGTAGCGTATCTTGATGATCTGCTTCGGTTTCGGTTGGAAAACCTGCAATCATATCTTGTGTGATACTACAATTTGGAAGTATAGCTCTAATTGTTTTTATCAAATCTAAATATTCTTCTCTAGTATGAAGGCGATTCATTTCTTTCAATATCCGATTACTTCCTGATTGAACAGGCAAATGAATATGTTTGCAAATGTTGCCATATTTAGCAATGATATGCAACACACTTTTGTACATATCTTGAGGATTTGATGTCGAAAACCGAATTCGCATTTTCGGAAATCCTTTGGCTACCATTTCTAATAATTGATCAAAACTTACTGCCGTAGCTTTTTGCATTTCGGAAGCACTAACAAAATCTTTTTTTAAGCCACCGCCATACCATAAATAACTATCTACATTTTGCCCAAGTAGCGTAATTTCTTTATAATTTCTATCCCACAAATCTTGAATTTCTGACAAGATACTTTGTGGTTCTCTGCTTCGTTCTCGCCCCCTAGTGAAGGGAACTACGCAAAAAGTACACATATTGTCACAACCTCTAGTGATGGATACAAATGCAGAAACACCATTAGAATTTAATCGAACAGGAGCAATGTCGCCATAGGTTTCGTCTTTTGACAAAATCACATTTATAGCATCATTTCCTTCTTCGACTTCTTTTAATAAATTGGGTAAATCTTTATATGCATCGGGCCCTACGACAAGATCTACAATTTTTTCTTCTTCCAAAAATTTTGTTTTCAAACGCTCAGCCATACAACCCAAAACCCCCACTTTCATTTTAGAATTAATGCGTTTAACGGCGTTATATTTCTCTAAACGTTTTCGTATGGTTTGTTCTGCTTTGTCTCGAATCGAACAAGTATTGACCAAAACCAAATCGGCTTCTTCTAATATTTGAGTCGTGTTATAACCATTTTCAAACAATATGGAAGCAACAATTTCGCTATCAGAAAAATTCATTGCACAGCCATAACTTTCTATAAAAAGTTTTTTTGTGTTTTCGGATTTAGTATCTAAAACAAGCGTATTTCCTTGTTTGCTTTCTTCTATTGTCTTATCCATAGAGGCACTTTTCACAGTATTTTTTTACTTGAATGGCAAAGATAAGGATATTTCAATAAATATGACAAGATGGCAGTAGCAGATTTAACAACTTTTTATAAAATTCTAAAAATGAAATTAACAAAGAGAAATTGCATTTCTTTTTTAAAAGTTATCTATTTTAAAATAGGGGAAGAGCTGTTTTAATAATTAATGAAATAGGTTTTAAAATCAATTGGTTTTTTGTCTTAAAAAATGGTTTTTAAACGGAAAAAATAATTTTTAATTTTTAAAAAACTCAAAATTTAAAAAAATCATATACTTTTGCCGACATAAACAATCGGTATATGGCAAAGAATTTAGTTATAGTTGAATCACCTGCAAAGGCAAAAACAATCGAAAAATTTCTAGGGAGTGATTACCAAGTCGAATCCAGTTATGGACATATTGCCGACTTGCCCTCAAAGGAAATAGGCGTAGATGTTGCCAATGGTTTTAAGCCAAAATATGAAGTTTCTGCGGATAAAAAAGCTTTGGTTAGCAAATTAAAAACCTTAGCTAAAAATGCAGATATGGTTTGGTTAGCGAGTGATGAAGACCGAGAGGGAGAAGCTATTTCTTGGCATTTGGTCGAAGAATTAAAATTGAATCCCGCCAAAACGAAACGAATTGTTTTTCACGAAATTACAAAAACAGCTATACTTAAGGCAATAGATAATCCTCGAGAAATTGACTATAATTTGGTGAACGCACAACAAGCAAGACGTGTTCTAGATCGCCTAGTAGGATATGAGTTGTCGCCTGTTTTATGGCGAAAAATAAAAGGAGGACTTTCGGCAGGAAGAGTGCAATCGGTGGCAGTGCGATTAATTGTTGAACGAGAACGCGAAATTCAAAATTTTGTTCCCGTAGCGTCCTATTCAGTTGTTGCCGAGTTTGTTAATGAAGCTGGAAAAGTCTTCAAAGCCAAATTACCCAAAAATTATTCTACCAAAAAAGAAGCTGAAGATTTTCTGTCAAAAAATATAGGCTCTACTTATAAAGTTTCTGATTTAGAAACAAAACCTACCAAAAAATTTCCTGCAGGTCCTTTTACAACTTCAACGCTTCAGCAAGAAGCAGCTCGAAAATTGTATTTGCCAGTTGGAATCACGATGCAATTAGCACAACGACTATATGAAGCGGGTTTGATAACCTATATGAGAACGGACAGTGTTAATTTATCCAAAGAAGCAATGGAAGCCGCTCAGGCAGAAATCATTAAATCGTATGGAAAAGAATTTTCAAAACCACGAACATTTGTCAATAAGAGTAAAGGGGCTCAAGAAGCACACGAAGCAATTCGGCCTACTGATATGTCTCGACATACCGTAAACATTGACCGTGATCAGGCGCGATTATACGATCTAATCTGGAAAAGAACATTAGCTTCGCAAATGAGTGATGCCCAATTGGAACGTACAAACGTAAAAATAGTAGCGAATAATCATAGTGAAGTTTTCTCTGCTTCGGGCGAAGTATTGCTTTTTGAAGGTTTCTTGAAAGTTTATCTTGAAGGACATGATGATGATGATGAAGAGCAAGAAGGAATGTTACCAGCATTAAAAGTAAATGAAAAATTAGAAAATAATTATATATCTGCTACCGAGAGATATTCACGTGCGGCAGCTCGATATACTGAGGCATCGTTAGTAAAAAAACTCGAAGAACTCGGAATAGGAAGACCTTCAACCTATGCCCCTACAATTTCTACAATTATCAACAGAAATTATGTAGAAAAAGGAAATCTTGAAGGACAAGAGCGTAATTATGCACAATTAATTTTGCAGGCAGGGAAATTATCCGAGAAGAAATTAAAAGAAAACACAGGATCAGATAAGGGAAAATTAGTTCCTACCGATATCGGAACAATTGTTACCGATTTTTTAGTAAAGAATTTCGAGGCAATTTTGGATTATAATTTTACTGCAAAAGTAGAACATGATTTTGATGAAATTGCTGAAGGAAATGTCAATTGGGCAAAAATGATGCAGGAATTTTATGACAAGTTTCACCCCAATGTTAAAGAAGTAGAAGCCAATGCAGAGCGAGAAAGCGGGGAGCGAATATTAGGCAAAGACCCAAAAACAGGAAAGCAAGTCAGTGTTCGGCTAGGAAAATTTGGCCCTATGGCTCAAATTGGAGAAGCTGATGATGAAGACAAGAAATTTGCAAGTTTAAGAAACGAACAAAATATCGGAAATATTTCACTTGAGGAAGCGTTAAATTTATTTTTATTGCCAAAAAACCTCGGAATAATAAATGGTGAAGAAGTTGAGGTAAGCAATGGTCGTTTTGGCCCTTATGTTCGTCATGGAAGTGCATTTATTTCTTTGCCAAAAGGAGAAGATCCATTAGATGTTAGTTTGGAAAGAGCTCAGGAGTTAATCAATGAAAAAGCTACTGCAGACGCACCAATTGCACATTATAAAAATGAAGGTGTACAGAAAGGTGTAGGTCGATTTGGGCCTTTCATTAAATGGAATGGCTTGTTTATTAATGTGAGTAAAAAATATAACTTTGATCATCTTTCACAATCAGAAGTAGAAGAATTGATTGAAGATAAATTGCAAAAAAATATTGACAAGGTACTTCATCATTGGAAAGAGGAAGGCATTTTGGTCGAAAAAGCAAGATGGGGTCGGTCTGTAATTACGAAAGGAAAAATAAAAATTGAATTGAGTAAAGATATAGATGCAAGTCAGTTAACTCTAGCCCAAGTTCAAGAAATGATAGAAAAGAAAGCACCTGCAAAAAAGACTGCAACAAAGAAACCAGCAGCCAAAAAAGCCGTTGCGAAAAAAAAATAAGGTATGGAATTTAGTTTTTTACATCCAGTAGATTCCGATTTAATTCTAGAAATAGAAGGATTTTCTTCGCAGCATTTTGGAAGCAAAGTAGTTTTCAATACGTCCGAATCATTTCCTGATATCGATAAAATAAAGATTGCTATTATTGGTGTTTTAGAACATCGAGGCGACTCAAGTGTCATTGAAAAAGCAGATTTAACCAATATAAGGAGAGAGTTATATTCCCTGTTTCCAGGAAACTGGAATGCTACTATAGCCGATTTGGGGGATATTTATTCAGGAAATACGGTAGAAGACACTTATTTTGCACTAAAAAGGTTAGTATCAAAATTAATCAAGAAAAAAATTATTCCAATAATAATTGGGGGTTCACAAGACTTAGTTTATCCGCTTTATCGTGCTTATGACGAATTGGAGCAGATGGTTAATTTGGTGTCAATTGACAGTAAATTTGATTTTGGTAAAGAAAAGGACCCGCTCTCGACTTCGTCCTATTTAACCAAAATAATAATCGATGAGCCAAACAATCTTTTCAATTATTGCAATATTGGTTATCAAACCTATTTCAATTCTCAAGAAGAAATAGATTTGATAGAAAAATTATTTTTTGACGCATATAGACTTGGGGAAGTTTCAAATGCAATTGAAATTGCAGAGCCCGTTTTTAGAGATGCTGATATAGTAAGTTTAGATTTAAATGCAATAAAGTCCTCTGATTCGGGAAATTTTACTACTTTTACGCCTAATGGATTTAATGGTAAAGAAATATGTGCTTTATCAAGATATGCAGGAATAAGTGATAAAGTGACATTATTTGGCTTGTTTAATCATCGATATTCAAAACAGGAATCGATATTAATTGCACAAATAATTTGGTATTTTATAGAGGGATTTCACTGTCGTTCAAATGAATATCCTTTTGGCAACAAAGAAAATTATATAAAATATATAGTACCGATAGATGAAGAGGAGTTGATTTTTTATAAAAGCAACTAAACCGAAC
>CAIJXW010000080.1 GCA_903824755.1 uncultured Bacteroidota bacterium
TATGGAATGTTATTCGTGAAAAATTAGCCCCGATTGAAGTGGTATCCCTTGAGGGCGTGAGGCACGAACCCCTCAAGGATATAACGGAAAGCGGGAACAGTCGTGGAATGAAACGAGAAGGGTCTGCTCCTGATTATTATTGTACCTAATTTTAGAACGGATTTATATGTTCGTTTTCGGATTTATTCGTATATATATTGTGTGTGTTTTGTTAATGGTTTATATTTGCGGCTTATAAAATTGAAAAAATGATTAAGATTACGCTGCCTGATGGCTCTATAAAAGAGTTTGAGCAAGGAACGACTGCAATGGAAGTTGCAAAAAGTATTAGTGAGGGATTGGCTAGAAATGTTATTTCGGCTAGTTTTAATAGTGTTATTATTGAAACTTCTACGCCTTTGACGACAGATGGCGCTCTTGTTTTGTTTACTTGGAATGATGAAAACGGTAAGAAAGCTTTTTGGCATTCGACTTCGCATGTGATGGCACAGGTTTTGGAGGAGCAATTTCCTGGAATAAAATTAACGCTTGGACCTGCTATTTCTAATGGGTTTTATTATGATGTTGATTTTGAGGATCATAAAATAACTGATGCTGATTTTAAGAAAATCGAGGATCGTGTTTTGGAGATTTCTAGAGAAAAGCATGAATTTAAATTGCGTTCTGTTTCAAAAGCGGAGGCACTGGAGGTTTATAAAGACAATGTTTATAAGACAGAGTTGATTTCGAATCTGGAAGATGGCACGATTACTTTTTGTGATCATTCTACGTTTACTGATTTGTGTCGTGGTGGCCACATTCCGAATACTGGAATTATAAAGGCGATGAAAATCATGAGTGTTGCTGGTGCTTACTGGCGTGGTGATGAAAAAAACAAGCAGTTGACTCGTGTTTATGGGACTTCGTTTCCGAAGCAAAAAGATTTGACTGACTATTTAGAATTATTGGAAGAAGCAAAACGGCGTGATCATAGAAAGTTAGGAAAAGAATTAGAATTGTTTGCTTTTTCTCAAAAAGTGGGACAAGGATTGCCATTATGGTTACCGAAAGGGGCTGCTTTGCGTGATCGATTGGAGCAATTTTTGAAAAAGGCACAAAAGAAAGCTGGATATGAGCAGGTGGTTACGCCACATATTGGTCAGAAAGAATTGTATGTCACTTCCGGGCATTATGCAAAATATGGTGCGGATAGTTTTCAACCGATTAGTACTCCTGCTGAGGGCGAGGAGTTTTTATTGAAACCTATGAACTGCCCACATCACTGTGAAATATATAACACAAAACCTTGGTCCTATAAAGATTTACCAAAGCGATATGCAGAATTTGGTACTGTATATAGGTATGAGCAAAGTGGTGAATTGCATGGATTGACACGAGTTCGAGGATTTACTCAAGATGATGCTCATATATTTTGTACTCCAGAGCAATTGGACGAGGAGTTCAAGAAAGTAATTGATTTAGTATTGTATGTTTTTAGTTCATTAGGATTTGAAAATTTTACGGCACAGATATCATTGCGTGACAAAGAAAATCGAGATAAGTATATCGGTTCTGATGAAAATTGGGAAAAAGCAGAAAATGCTATTATCAATGCTGCTGCTGACAAAGGGCTGAATACTGTTGTAGAATATGGTGAGGCAGCATTTTATGGTCCAAAATTGGATTTTATGGTAAAAGATGCTTTGGGAAGACAATGGCAATTGGGTACAATTCAAGTTGATTATAATTTACCTGAGCGTTTTGAATTGACTTATAAAGGTTCTGATAATGAGCTTCATAGACCTGTAATGATTCACCGAGCTCCATTTGGATCGATGGAACGATTTATTGCAATTTTGCTAGAACATACCGCTGGAAATTTCCCTTTATGGCTCATGCCAGAACAGGCAATAATCTTATGTTTGAGTGATAAATATGAAAATTATGCGAAAAAAGTTTTGAATCTGCTAGAAAATCACGAAATTCGCACGCTCATTGACAACAGAAACGAGACAATCGGGAAGAAAATTAGAGATGCAGAAATGCAGAAAACCCCGTTTATGCTGATTGTAGGTGAGGAAGAAGAGAAAAATAATACCATTTCTATTCGTCGTCATGGACAAGAAGGAAAGGGTAATGTTAGCGTTTCAATAGAAGAATTTGCTTCAATTGTTAACGAAGAAATCAATAAAACATTAAAAGTATTTAACATTTAACTTAAAATAATAAAGCCATAGCAATACGAAGTAACAGAGGTTATCAACCTCGAGTAGAAAAAAAGGACGCACACAGAATTAATAATTTAATTCGTGTACCAGAAGTACGTCTTGTAGGAGAAAATGTGGAGCCAGGAGTTTTTAAAACTGCCGATGCTTTGCGTCTAGCAGATCAATTAGAACTTGATTTAGTAGAGATTTCTCCAAATGCTGAACCGCCTGTATGTAAAATAATGGACTATAAAAAGTTTGTTTACATGCAAAAGAAGCGTGAAAAAGAGCTAAAAGCAAAATCTACTCAGATTGTTGTTAAGGAAATTCGTTTTGGTCCGCAGACTGACGAGCATGATTATGAGTTTAAACGTAAAAATGCAGAAAAATTCTTAAAAGAAGGTTCAAAATTGAAAGCGTTTGTTTTCTTTAAAGGACGTTCGATTATCTATAAAGACCAAGGTCAAATCTTATTATTGAGATTAGCAACTGATCTAGAAGAATATGGAAAAGTAGAGGCTATGCCGGTACTTGAAGGAAAGAGAATGATTATGTTCATTGCTCCAAAGAAGAAAAAATAAATACGTCTTAAAGCCAAAATGTACTAAAGTCTTCACGTTAGACTTTATGATTTTTGACCATAAGACAAGACAATAAGTAAGTAAGAATAAATTAAAAACAACTAGGACAAATGCCTAAAATGAAAACCAAATCGAGTGCCAAGAAACGATTTAAAGTTACTGGCTCTGGAAAGATCAAAAGAAAGCATGCTTTCAAAAGTCATATTTTGACCAAGAAGTCTAAAAAACGTAAATTAGCATTGACACACTCAACGCTAGTTCACAAAACAGACATGAAAAGCATCAAACAACAATTAAGAATTATTTAATTAAGTCTTAAAGTTGAAAGGTCATCGGTCATAAAGACTCTCGACATTAAACTTTAACTACTTTTTACTAAATATTCTTTAGGTTAAAATTAAATTTAATAACCTTGGAGTACGGCTTTTAAGTTCCCTTGATTAAATTCGGGACGCCTGCTACAAAAAAACAGTAAAAATTATGCCAAGATCGGTAAACTCAGTTGCTAAAAGAGCACGAAGAAAAAAAATAATGAAGCAAGCCAAAGGTTTCTTTGGCAGACGTAAAAACGTTTGGACAGTTGCAAAAAACGCGGTAGAAAAAGCCATGTGCTATGCCTACCGTGATAGAAAAGTGAATAAAAGAAATTTCCGTGCTTTATGGATTCAGCGTATTAATGCTGGAGCTAGATTGGAAGGAATGTCCTATTCTCAATTTATGGGTAAAGTAAAAGCAAACGGAATCGAATTGAACAGAAAAGTTCTTGCCGATTTAGCGATGAATCACCCAGAAGCTTTCAAAGCTGTACTTAAAAAAGTAAAATAAACGTTTTATCAACTCAATTTACTTCTTACTTATAAAAAAACCCATTCTGTCGAATGGGTTTTTTGTTTTTTAGATTTCTAATAATAGCCTTTTTATAAAATGTTTATAAAACAATTTACTTTATTTACTAATTTTAAAAAATAAATACAAATCCGATAACCAAAACAAAAGTAAATCAGTAGCGTATAATATAGTAAGAATTTGTATTTTTGATGTAAATAAAAATGAAAATGAAAATCGTTGTTTCGCCTGCAAAAACCCTAGATTTCGAAACTCAATTGCCTGTTTCTAGCTATTCTGAGTCACAATTCTTGAAAGAAGCAAAGCAAATTCAGGGTGTTTTAAAGAAAAAAAAACCTGCCGATTTATCAAAATTGATGGAGATTTCGAGCAACTTGGCCAACCTCAACTGGCAACGAAACCAGGAATGGCAACTTCCGTTCACTCCAGAAAATGCACGCCCTGCCCTATTTGCTTTTGATGGCGATGTCTATACTGGCATTGATGCCTATTCGATTCCTGTTGATAAAATAGACGATATTCAGGAGCGGTTGCTTATTTTATCAGGCTTATACGGAATCTTGAAACCCCTAGATTTAATGCAGCCTTATCGACTAGAAATGGGTACGCAAATGCCTATCGGGACACACAAAAACCTATATGCCTTCTGGAAACCGAAATTGACAAAGGCGTTGAATGGCATGCTCAAAAAAGACGAATTGCTGATTAATCTTGCTAGCAACGAATATTTTTCGGTGCTTGATGCCAAGGCATTAAAAGTGCCAATTATCACTCCCGAATTTAAAGATTATAAAGACGGAAAATTAAAAATGATTAGTTTTTTTGCCAAAAAAGCCAGAGGCCTTATGGTACGCTATATTATTGATACGAACGCACAAACGCTTGAAGATTTGAAAGGGTTCGACTATGAAGGCTATCAATTTGATGCCAATTTATCTACGCCTCAAAAACTTGTTTTTACCCGATAATATCATATCTAAAATTGTCTTTAAGGCACTGACAGCCCACATTTTACCCTATAAATGAATATTCTTATTTAATTTCGATTTAAATCGTGTTTAAATCGAAAATACTTGTTGTTTTTTTGATAATGGTACTTCATTTAGTTTACATTTACTTTTATTAATGAATACCAAACAATCAGAATATAAGCTTTTCATCTGCTTTGCTCTCCCATTATTGTTCTCTATCCATTTTTTGATTTTTGTTTTATCGTGAAGATATTACGGAGAAAATTATACAATTAATTATTAAATAAAATAAAGCCCTCAAAACAAGGAAATAAAAACCAATAAAAATAAATGGAAAAGAAAGCTTCTAATAAAAATTTGCAAAAAGCCAATAAAGAAAAAAACGATGAATTTTATACGCAGC
This sequence comes from uncultured Bacteroidota bacterium, assembly GCA_903824755.1. Classification (GTDB taxonomy): domain Bacteria; phylum Bacteroidota; class Bacteroidia; order Flavobacteriales; family Flavobacteriaceae; genus Flavobacterium. The sequence continues at coordinate 4,988 of CAIJXW010000080.1, forward strand.
TCGCCGACATTGAAAGAGAAATTGGACATTATAAAGTACATTTTAAAGGCAAAGTCGTTTTTTGCAATTGCGATGATCCCCGAGTGAGTAAGTTTTTCCAATATTTCTCGTATAATTTTGAAAACTTAGGGTTAAAAAAATTGATTTCTACGTGCTATAAAAACCAAGACATGAATTTGTTCAGTGAAAACAAATCTGAGAAAGCCATTTATCTCGAATATACAGGAGACAAAAATGGAGACAAAATACCTAATGTAGAAGAAATTGGCATTAAAGATTTTCAAGGCGATGGGGATTTTAGAAGTCAAGAATGTATCGAGCTTTTAAAACAAGCTGATATAGTAGTGACCAATCCGCCTTTTTCATTATTTAGAGAATATGTAGCACAATTGGTAGAATATGATAAGAAATTTATAATTGTTGGTAGTTTTAATGCTATAACCTATAAAGAAATATTTAAACTTATTAAGGAAAACAAACTTTGGATAGGGTATGGATTTAAAGATGGTAATGCCTTCTTTAAAACACCCCATGTTAAAGATTTTGCAACTGGAGTTTATAATGAAGAAACTGGATTAGTCAAATTTAGAAATGTCATTTGGTACACAAATTTAAATATTTCTAAACGACACGAAGAACTTATTCTTACAAGTAAATATAACGAACAAGAATATCCCAAATATGATAACTATGATGCCATAAACGTAAATAAAACAAAAGACATTCCTTTAGATTATTCAGGTCATATAGGTGTTCCGATAACTTTTTTAGATAAATATAACCCCGAGCAATTTGAAATTGTAAAATTCAGAAAAGGGAATGATGAAAAAGATTTAAGAATAAATGGTAAGTGTCCTTATTTCCGAATAATTATCAAGAAAAAAATAGCCATAAATCAAATGGAATTATAAAAATTAAACTTAAAGAAATCTCCATTAAAGAAGATAGAAATCAAGGCGAAACACCACAGAAATGAAAAAGGAATATATTACTGCATTATTTGATACGTTTGAAGAAGCTTGTTATATGTATCAAGGCACAGAATGTTGGAGTGCAAGAGAACTTCAATCTATATTAGGCTATTTGCAATGGCGAAATTTTGAAAATACTATTGAAAAAGCCAAGATTTCGTGTGTAAATGCTGGCGAGAAAGTTGCCAATCATTTTGCTGATGTCAGCAAAACGATACAGATGCCGAAAGATGCCGAAAAAATAATAATTGATTATGCACTTACCCGCTATGCCTGTTATCTAATAGCTCAAAATGGTAATGCTTCAAAATCTCAAATATCATTTGCCCAAACCTATTTTGCTGTTCAAACTAGAAAGCAAGAAATAATTGAAAAACGTGTATTAGATGTAGCAAGAGTTCTTGCTAGAGAAAAATTATCTCAATCAGAAAATAAGTTATCAGGAATTATTTTTGAGCGGGGTATCGATGCTAAGAGCTTTTCGTTTATCCGTTCAAAAGGTGATGAGGCATTATTTGGTGGAAAAACGACAAATGATATGAAACGAATTTTGAAAGTACCTCAAACGCGACCTTTGGCTGATTTTCTTCCTACATTAACTATAAAAGCGAAAGATTTTGCCACTGAACTCACCAGTCATAATGTAGTTGATAAAAATTTAAAAGGCGATAATCAAATTGCCAACGAGCATATAGAAAATAATTTGGCAGTTAGAAAAATGTTGCATATAAGAGGGGTAAAACCTGAACAACTCCCACCAGCTGAAGACGTAAAAAAAGTGGAAAGGCGATTAACTAGCGATGAGAAAAAAATAGTAAAAAAAATTCAAATTAATAAAGATAGAAAATAGAATTATGAAAATTGAACTAAAAGAAATCTCCATTAGAGAAGTAACAAAGGGTTATATAAATGACAACGAAGAAGGAGTTGTAGGCTATAATGGATTGTTGAATATTCGTCCAAAATACCAACGTGAATTTGTGTATAAAGACAAACAGCGGGATTCTGTTTTGGAAACCGTGCAAAAAAACTTTCCCCTGAACGTGATGTATTGGGTAAAAAATGAAGATGGCACCTATGAAGTCTTGGACGGACAACAAAGAACAATCAGTATTTGCGAATATGTAGCAGGAAGTTTTTCGTTAAACTCACTCTATATGCACAACCTCACTAATGTAGAGCTAGAGCAAATATTGGATTATAAGTTGATGGTTTATTTCTGTGAGGGAAATGACAAAGAAAAATTAGACTGGTTTAAAACCATAAACATTGCAGGCGAAAAACTAAGCAATCAAGAATTGCGAAATGCTATATATACAGGAACTTGGCTAACCGATGCCAAACGCTATTTTAGCAAATCGGGCTGTGCGGCTCACAGTTTGGGAAGCGATTATTTAGTGGGTTCTGCCATTCGACAAGAATACCTAGAAACAGCCATTAGCTGGTTGAGCAATGACAACATCGAGGATTATATGGCTGAAAACCAAAATAAGCCAAACGCTAATGAACTTTGGTTGTATTTTCAAAGCGTAATGAGTTGGATTCGAGTAGTATTTCCAAAATACCGAAAAGAAATGAAGGGAGTATCGTTTGGTAATTTGTATAACAAATATAAAGACTTCTCCTTTGATTTTAAGAAATTAGAAGAAGAAATCACCCAATTAATGCAAGATGAAGATGTGACAAAAAAGTCAGGCATTTATGAATTCGTATTAACAAGAAAGGAAAAACACCTCAACATTCGAGCATTTACTGATAAGCAAAAACGAGAATCCTACGAGAAACAAAAAGGAATTTGCACGAAATGTAAAGTGCATTTTGAAATTTCAGAAATGGAAGCCGACCATATAATGCCTTGGCATGAAGGCGGAAAATCGAATACTGAAAATTGCCAAATGCTTTGCAAAAACGATAATCGAATTAAATCAGGGAAATAAAACAACCGCTAGCCTTGATAGTGGCGAGTGACTCCCCAGGGACGGGAGATATAATGCAATGGGCGTGTGTCTATTGTGTATTGAATAGGATAGAAAATTAACCAATTAATACAATTACTTATGGCTTTTACAAATTATGACAGTCGTCATTTTGACGGCACAGAGAAATCGGCAGTAGATGCTGCTTTAGCGAGTTTAGAACTTGCCCTTTCTTCAAAATTAGCGAATCTATCGGCCACCGAGCGGCAGCAGTTTGGTAGTGTGAATGAGCAAAACAAACTGATTATCAACAAGGTCAAAGGATTTCATGACACCCAGCCTGCCTTGAGTAGTCCTGATGTGGATTGGGTAGAGTTCGACAAGGATTTTGATACCCGCGACTATTTGCAGAGTGCCGTTTTGAGACTTCAAAGCCTGATTGATGGTCTTGGAAATGCAAAGATTTTGCATGACTTTGACAACTATCAAGCTTCGTTGACGGACTATGACTTTTCGAAATATAAGGCATCGACAAGTGCGGTAGGGTTTCAGACGAAGGTTACGGAGATAGGGCAGTTTTTTAGTGGGGGATCACGACCATCAACTCCAGAAACACCAACTGTTTAAAAAAACGTGGTTGACCACGTTATAGGACGTGGTTGACCACGTCTGGAACCCAACTAACCACGTAATAGGACGTGGTCGACCACGTCTGGAACCACCCTGACCCCGTTGGGTAACGTGGTGAACGGAGTTCAGGACGTGGTTGACCCCGTTATTTTGAAGAAATAGAATAAAACAGGGAAGCCGAAAACTGGGAGAGTAGGCGGAAATAGTGTGATTGAACGCGAATAACAACAAGACCACACGAAAGGATTCGTGCGGGAGCGGGGGGGAAGTTTTAATGTTATATTGAAGTTTGATAAAACTAAAAAAATAAAATTATGCCAAGACAAGAATTTATGGATTTAGTACAAGAAATAAAAGCTAGTGGAAAAGGGCGAGAAATGACAAAAAAAGATTTTTTGTGGTTATTCGACAATTACGAAAAAAGAACTAGCGGAAATGTTTGGAGAATAAACGATTATTTACACAAAGAGAAAATGATTGTTATTCCTAGTTATCAAAGTGGTTGGATTTATGAAATTATTGAACTAAAAGAGAAAGATAAAGTCAAAATAAAAAAAGGAGAAGATTGTATTGATGGATTTGACCCAATTAATAGGTTATCTATTTTAGAAGCATCAGTAAAGACTCCTATTTCTGTTAAAAGAGATGCTAAAATTGATGAAGCATACTTATTATTATGGCAAAATGATTTTACACAGTTACCTGTAATGAATGATGACAGGACAGTATTAGGTATAATAACTTGGCAAACAATAGCAAAAGGATTAATAACAGTAAAAAATTCAGATTGTGTTAAAGATTTTATGTCAGATAAGTTTAAAGTATTAGAGGAGGATACACCACTTTTTGACGCAATTAAAGAAGTCATAAAAACAGGAGTTGTATTTGTAAGGGATAAAGAGAAAAAAATCAAAGGGCCAGTTACTCCTTCAGACTTAAATGAAGAGTTTATTGAACAAATCGAACCATTCATTTTGCTTGAGCAAATTGAAAATTATATACGATTATTATTACATGATAAAATAATTTTTGAAGACATATACAAATTAATAACAATTGAGGATGGGCGACCAGTAAATTCAATAAGCGATATGAACTTTGGAGAGTATATAAAGATTTTAGAAAATCAAGAAATATGGGATTCTTTATGTTTACCATTTGACCGAATTAATTTTACGAAAAATCTTGATAAAATAAGAATTGTTAGAAATGGAGTTATGCATTTTCATCCTGACAAAATATCTAAAATTGAATTAGAAACCTTAAGAAAATCATCTAAGTTTTTAGAGGAATTCTTAACTAATAAATAAAAAGTGTAACTCTTAAAAAAACCAGACAAAATCCTTTTGTCTGGTTTCCTACTGTTAATGAGAATAATAAAGGGAAGCCGAAAACTGAGAGAGTAGGCGTTAATTAGGAATCGATTGTAAAATTCATCCTATTGTAAATTAAATAAATGCAAAAATTATTAAATTTTTTTTTTAAAACAACAGAGGAAAGAATTAAGAATCCATTTATTGGATCATATATTATTTGCTTTTTCGCATATAATTGGCGAGCGATCCTCTTGTTAATATTTTCTGATGCAAAAATAGAAGACAAAATAGTGGTAATAAATAATGAATATTGTAGCAAAACAGCAATTTTTTACCCAATAGGTATTGCCTTGTTTTATGTGTTAATCCTACCATATTTAAACTTAATATTTGATTATGTTCTCACTTTTTCATACACAAAAAAAGTTGAAAAAATGCAAATTAATATTATCAATAATCTAAAACATAAAAAAGCAGAAGCAAAATATGAAAGAGAAATTGCAGATGAGCGAACAGGAACTACAGAAGTTTATAATTTAAAAAATAAAATTGATGCTTTAGAAAATGAAAATTCATTAAAATCTGATGAATTAATTAGTTCTAGTGAGGTATATAAGGAGAAAATGAGTAAACTTCAAATTGAATA
>CAIJXW010000081.1 GCA_903824755.1 uncultured Bacteroidota bacterium
AAAACCCTCAAGTTTCCTTGAAGGTTAGCATACATCACAAGGATTCGAACCCTAACTTTATCTAATTTTTTTTAAAAATTCCTCACAAAAAAACCCTCAAGTTTCCTTGAAGGTTTAGAGGCATCGTCCGGATTCGAACCGGAGTAGGAGCTTTTGCAGAGCCCAGCCTAGCCGCTCGGCCACGACGCCATTATGAACGGTTGGCAAAGATAGCAAAAAGTTTAAAGTTTGAAAGTCTAAACTTTAAAAAAATTACTTATTAAAAACACTCGCTATTTGAATCTTAACTTCTGTATTCTTCCAATTCGACCGTAACCGCCTCAACATCACCGCCTATGGGTGGGTTTAGCTTTGAAACTCCAAGCGATATTCTAGAAATAGACGGTATTTCTCTAAAAATTCTTGTGATGATTCTATGGGCAACATGCTCTAATAAATGCGAACGAACAGCCATTTCATCGACCACAATAGCATTTAGCAGCACATAATCGACCGTATCATGCAAATCATCTGAAAGGCAGGATTTTCTCAAATCGGTTTTTACTTCTAGATTTACGGCATAGTCTGACCCTATCTTCCCCTCCTCTAACAAGCACCCGTGATAAGAAAATGTTCTGATGTTTTTTAGTTTTATAATTCCCATTTTATATATTTATTTATTAAAAAAATCAAAGCTGTTAGTCTAACTTTGGTTATTTTGAAGGTTTATTGACAAACTTTAAACATTAAACCTTAAACTTTTTTACCTTTGCTAAAATTAATCAAAAATTATGTCAACCGAAGAAAAATCGCTCCATTTTATTGAACAAATCATAGAAGACTCGTTATCAGGTGGTTTTTCTCAGGATAAATTGCGTTTTCGCTTTCCGCCAGAACCAAATGGATATTTACATATTGGTCACGCCAAGGCTATATGCTTAAATTTTGGTTTGGGTTTGAAATATAATGCCCCCGTAAATTTAAGATTCGATGACACAAATCCTGCCAAGGAAGAACAAGAATATGTAGATGCTATAAAAACCGATTTGAAATGGTTGGGTTTTGAGTGGGCAAAAGAGTGTTATGCCTCGGATTATTTCCAACAATTATATGACTGGGCGGTATTGATGATTCAAAACGGAAAGGCCTATGTAGATAGCCAATCGTCTGAGGATATGGCAATTCAAAAAGGAACGCCTACACAACCTGGTGTTGATGGGCCTTTCAGAAATCGTTCTGTTGAAGAAAATTTAGCATTATTTGAAGGCATGAAGCGTGGCGATTTTCCAGAAGGAAGTCATGTTTTGAGAGCCAAAATAGATATGAAATCAACTAATATGTTGATGCGAGATCCTTTGATGTATCGCGTTTTGCATCGCCATCATCATCGAACTGGCAACAATTGGAAAATCTATCCTATGTATGATTTTGCTCACGGAGAAAGCGATTATATCGAGCAAATTTCGCATTCTATTTGCACACTAGAATTTGTGATGCACCGAGAATTATACAATTGGTTTTTGGACCAGATTGCAAATCCAAATAAAGTGCGTCCAAATCAATATGAATTTGCCCGATTAAATCTGAATTATACCGTAATGAGCAAAAGAAAACTCTTGCAATTAGTTCAAGAAAATATTGTAAATGGCTGGGACGACCCAAGAATGCCTACAATTTCTGGTTTAAGAAGAAGAGGATATACCGCAAATTCTATTCGGAAATTTTGTGATACTATCGGTGTTGCTAAACGAGAAAACGTAATCGATGTTTCGCTTTTAGAATTCTGTATTCGGGAGGATTTAAACAAAACTGCCCCTCGGGTTATGGCGGTTTTAGATCCAATAAAACTCGTAATTATTAATTATCCTGCTGGAAAAGAAGAGTGGTTGGAAGCCGAAAATAGCCAAGAGGACGAAAGTTTAGGGTATAGAAAAGTGCCATTTTCGGGTGAATTATATATCGAAAAAGACGACTTTCTAGAAGAAGCAAACAATAAATTTTTTAGATTGACTTTGGGAAAAGAAGTGCGACTAAAAAATGCGTATATCATTAAAGGCGAAAGCGTAGTTAAAGATGCTGACGGAAATATTACCGAAATTCATTGTACCTATGATGATGATAGCCGAAGCGGAAGCGGAAGCGAAGCCAGTCAGCGAAAGGTAAAAGGGACGCTTCATTGGGTTTCTATTGCACATGCAATTCCTGCCGAAATTCGATTGTATGACCGATTGTTTTCTGAAGAATCACCAGATGCTCAAAAAGAAATCGACTTTAAGGAGTTTTTAAATCCAAAATCATTGGAAATAATTACGGGCTATATCGAGCCAAGTTTGGCAGAAGCAAAACCAAGCGAACGGTATCAATTTCAGCGTTTGGGTTATTTTTGTGTGGATAATGATTCAAAAACAGGTGCCTTGGTTTTTAATAAAACAGTTGGGCTAAAGGATTCTTGGGTAAAAACAGAAGCCAAACAGTAAAAAAATATACTTCAATAATTAAAGCGTCTAATAAGACGCTTTTTTTATAAAACCTTAATTGCCGTTTGAATTCTAGCAATCGTTTCCTCTTTTCCAATTAGTTCCGCAATATCAAATAAATGAGGGCCTTTCAAAGCTCCAACGAGGCTTAACCGAAATGGCTGCATGATTTTTCCCATTCCAATTTCGTTCTCGGTCATCCATTGTTTTACAAAATGCTCAATGTTTGGTGCGTTAAATTCATTGATTTTCTCTAATTCTGAGATCAACATTTTCATCAATTCGGGCGTTTCTTCTTTCCAGTTTTTGGCTGCTTTTTCGTCAAATGAGGTTGGGGCTTCAAAAAAATAATCGGATAATTCCAAAAATTCAGTTACAAAATGAGCCCGTTCTTTGATTAAAGAAACTATCTTTATTACTTTTTTATAGTCAATATCAATCCCTTTTTGCTTTAAAATTGGATAAAAGGCTTCCGCCAAATTTTTATCTTTTTGAAGCATTATATACTGATGGTTAAACCATTTGTTTTTCTCGGGATCAAATTTTGCTCCTGCTTTATGCACTCTATTTAGGTCAAAATTGGCAATTAGTTCCTCTAATGAAAAAATTTCTTTCTCGGTGCCGTCATTCCAACCCAGAAGGGCTAAAAAGTTAACTACGGCTTCTGGAAAATAGCCTACCTCTCTATATCCTGACGATTTTTCGTTTGAAAACGGGTCGTTCCATTCTAGAGGAAAAACAGGAAACCCTAATTTATCCCCGTCCCTTTTGGATAGTTTTCCGTTTCCAATTGGTTTTAAAATCAATGGCAAATGTGCAAATTCTGGTGCTTGCCAACCAAAAGCACTATACAACAAAACATGAAGCGGCATCGATGGAAGCCACTCTTCCCCACGAATCACGTGGGACGTTTCCATCAAATGATCATCTACAACATTAGCAAGATGATACGTTGGCATTCCGTCACTTTTAAACAAAACTTTGTCGTCAAGTAGATTAGTTTCAAACGAAACGTCTCCTCGAATAAGGTCCTGCAAATGGAGTGTTTCGTTAACTGGTGTTTTAAATCTGATTACAAAATCTTCCCCGTTTTGGATTCGTTTTTGAGTTTCTTCTTTTGAAATAACTAGCGAAGTGTCTAATTTTTCTCGATTGTGATGATTATAAATAAAGGTTTTTCCTTTTTCTTCATGCTGTTTTCGATGAAAATCTAACGCTTCGGGGGTGTCAAATGCATAATAGGCATGATTATTTTCGATTAAAAAATCGGCATATTGATGATATAATTCTTTTCTTTCGCTTTGACGATAGGGGCCAAATTTTTCGTTTTTCCCGATGGTTTCGTCTGGCGAAATTCCGAGCCACTCTAATGCTTCCAAGACATATTGTTCGGCTCCTGGAACAAATCGGTTTTGATCGGTGTCTTCAATTCTTAGAAAGAAAACCCCGTTGTGTTTTTTTGCAAATAAATAATTATACAAAGCGGTTCTAACTCCTCCAATATGTAAAGGCCCTGTTGGACTTGGGGCAAAACGGACTCTAACTTGCTTAGACATTTTAATAAAATTTTTTACAAATATACGATTTCAATACTTTACTGAATAATTTAGTTCGCAACCCAGTATTGTTTTTCTGAGGGTCATTAATTTATTGATAAATTTTTGATGTTTTTTTAACTAAAAAAAATTCAATAATTATCGTACTTTTATCGGTTGAAATTAAAATGAATAAACCCGTGAGCGCAATAGATACTGTCTATAAAAAATTAGAGGCTTTTATTAAAAAATATTATTGGAATGAACTGATAAAAGGAGCTATTTTTTTTATTGGTTTAGGATTACTATATTTCTTGTTTACGCTATTTATCGAGTATTTTCTGTGGCTAAAACCCTCAGGAAGAACGCTTTTGTTTTGGGCGTTTGTTTTAGGCGAAGTCGTTTTGATGGTTCGGTTTATTCTTTTTCCAGTGTCTCAATTAATGAAATTGAGAAAAGGCATTGAACTAAAAGAAGCCTCTGTCATTATTGGTAATCATTTTTCTGAAATTAGTGATAAGCTAACTAATTTTCTTCAGCTTTCTGTTGATAATAATCAGTCGGAATTATTGTTAGCGTCTATTGCTCAAAAGGCAAATTCTCTTAGTCCAATTCCTTTTGGTAATGCAATAAATTATAGAAAAAACTTAAAATATTTGCCTTGGGCAGTGCTGCCAGTTTTGTTTTTTATTCTTTTTTATATTTCTGGAAACGGGACAATATTGTCACAAAGTTTAAACAGAATAGTACATTATAATTCGGCTTTTTTGCCGCCTGCTCCGTTTCGGTTTGTGGTATTAAATTCAAATTTAGAAACCGAACAGAATAAAGATTTTATACTAAAAGTAAGAACTGAGGGAAAAGTAATTCCCGAAAACACGATGATTATTATAGGCGATGAACGCTATTTTATGGAAAATATTGGAATAGGCGAATATCAATTTGTGGTAGAAAAACCAAGTGCTCCACTCGCTTTTAGTTTTGAAGCAAATGATGTTTATTCGGCCGAATATGAACTGGACGTAATAAAAGTGCCTTCGGTTTCGGCAATTGAAATGTGGTTAAATTTTCCGAAATATTTAAACAAAAAACCCGAAATCATAAAAGGTTCTGGAAACGCAATAATTCCTGAGGGGACATTAGTTTCGTGGAAAATGACCACTGTGGCGACCCAAAAAATTACTTGGTCAGAGGCAGGAAAGGCTTATTTTTTTAATAAAAAAGACAATAATTTTTCGTTTTCGAAGACTATTTTAAACAACACAACTTATCAAATTGGCACATCAAATGAAAAAGTAACCAATTATGAAAAGCTGAATTATCAGCTATCTGTATTAAAAGATCAGTTTCCAACAATAAATGTAAATACTGCTCCTGATAGTTTAAAAGTTTCAAAAAACTTTGTTTTGGGTATAATTTCTGACGATTATGGTTTTTCAAAACTTCAGGTTGTTTATTATCCAAAAAACAAACCTGAGCAAGAAAAACGCGGAAATATTAGTACTAACAAAACGGATTATGATCAGTTTGTATTTGATTTTCCGAGCAATCTCCCAGTTGAGCAAGGGGTTTCCTACGAATATTATTTTGAGGTTTTTGATAACGATGCTCTTCACCATTTTAAAAGCACAAAATCTTCTGTTTTTTCTAATAGAATTGCAACAGACGAAGAAAAAGAAGATCAAAATTTGCAACAGCAAAATAACAATATCAATAGTTTAGAAAAGTCATTAAAAAATCAAGATAAGCAGATTTCTGCAATTGAAAAGCTTCAAAAAATAGGTAAAGAAAAAGACAATTTAGAGTATAAAGACCAGCAAAAAGTAGAAGATTTCATCAAGCGTCAAAAACAACAAGACGATTTAATGAAGGAGTTTTCTAGAAAGATGGAAGAAAATTTAGACAAGATAAAAACCGACAAAAAAGATTTGGTTAAAGAAGAATTACAAAAAAGACTAGAAAAAACCACTGCTGAATTAGAAAAAAATAAGAAGCTTTTGGACGAATTAAAAGAGCTAAACGAGAAGATAAAAACAGAAGAGTTGTTGGATAAACTTGATAAGTTTAAACAAAACAGTAAAAATCAAACCAGAAGTTTAGAGCAGTTAGTTGAGTTAACCAAAAAATATTATGTAGAAAAAAAGGCGGAACAAATTGCTAATAAACTCGAAAAACTATCGGAGAAACTAGACGATTTGTCGAATAAAGAAAAACAAAACACCGATGAAAAACAACAAGAAATAAATCAAGAATTTGATAAAATTCAAGAGGAATTGAAGGATTTAGATAAAGAAAATAAAGAATTAAAAAATCCATTAGCGCTTCCAAAAGATACCGAAAAAGAAAAAAGCATTGATGAAGATCTTCAAAAAGCATCGGACGAATTGAAGAAAGAGAATCCAGGAAAAGCAAAACCAAAACAGAAAAGTGCGGCCAAAAAAATGAAGGAAATGAGTGGCAAAATGTCCGAGAGCATGGATGCGGGAGATCAAAAGCAGCTTGAGGAAGATGTGAAAATGCTCAGACAAATATTAGACAATCTATTGGCGTTTTCTTTTGGGGAAGAGCGTTTAATGGCACAATTTCAGGGGCTAAAAAGGGGTTCTCCGTCTTTTAATAAAAATTTAAAGTTTCAACAAGATTTAAAGCAGGATTTTAAGCATGTTGATGATAGTTTGTTTGCAATGTCTTTGCGAAACCCTATGATTGCTGAGGACGTTACAAAAGAAATTGGAAATGTGCATTATAATATTGATAAGGCATTAGAAAATTTGGTGGAAACCCAAATAGAAAAGGGGCTTTCGGCCCAACAATATGCTATATCTGCCGCAAATAGATTGGCCGATTTTTTGAGTAGTATCCTCAATAATATGCAAATGAAAATGTCTGGAGCAGGCATGGGCGGAAAACCAAAACCAGGTCAAGGCGAAGGAGAGGGAATGCAACTTCCTGATATTATCAAAAAGCAAGAAGGGTTATCGAAGAAAATGCAGGAAGGAATGAAAAAAGGGAATAAACCTGGCGATGGAAAAGAAGGAAAAGATGGAAAAGAAGGAAAAGACGGGAAGGAAGGAAAGCCCGGTTCAAAAGGAGATAAGGGAAATTCGGGCGAAAAAGGCAAAGGTTCTGGAGGTGAAAACGGAGAAAACGGAGAGAATGGCGAAGGAAATGCTGGCGAAATCATGAAAATATATCAAGAGCAGAAGCAACTAAGAGAATCTCTTCAGAACGAATTAGACAAAAAAGGACTTGGCGGACAAGGTCAAAATGCAGTAGAGCAAATGAAGCAAATTGAGAAGCAACTCTTGAATAAAGGATTTACAAACGAAAACCTTCAAAGGGTGTTAAACTTGAATTATGAGTTGCTGAAACTTGATAAAGCAGCACAAGAGCAGGGGCAGGAAAACAAACGACAATCAAATACCAACAAAAAAGAGTATAAAAATCAATCTACTCCGTTGCCTGTGAGCTTGCAAGAATATCTAAATAGCATTGAAATATTAAACCGACAAAGTTTACCTTTGCGGCAGAATTATAATCAAAAAGTGCAACAATATTTTAAGAAAAATGATTAATTATAACTACGAAACAGATTTTAAATTAGAGGGAGAGGGCGATTATTCGGCATGGATTTCTCGTGTAATTGTTTCCGAAAACAAGAAAGAAGGAGAAATAAATTATGTTTTTTGTGATGATGATTATTTATTTGAATTAAATATAGCCTATCTAAAACACGATACTTTGACCGATATATTAAGTTTTGATTACTCTGTTGGTAATGAATTATCGGGTGATATTTTTATTTCGGTTGAGCGGGTAATGGAAAACGCGAAGGAATTTGAGGTTACGTTTGAAGAGGAGTTAAAGCGGGTTATGGTGCATGGGATTTTGCACTATTGTGGCTATAAAGACAAATCCGAGGAAGAAGAAATAAAGATGCGAAATAAGGAGGAAGAA
>CAIJXW010000082.1 GCA_903824755.1 uncultured Bacteroidota bacterium
AATTGTTACCTATATAATTGTAAAAAAATCGAAACCATTTTTAGATAACTTACCTACTATTAATGATAAACTAAAAAATATAGGCCTTTATATTGCATTATTTGTTGTCTCGTTATTTGCAATTCCGCTATTAGCAAAACAAGAAAATTCTCAAAATGTTTTTGCTAACGAATTAGAAGCTAATGGCTTATATAAATTCTATTTGGCTTTTATGAATAGTGAATTAGATTTCTTTAAATTCTATAAAACGCTTCCTCAAAAAGAGGCTTTTGCTCTTTTAGAAAATCAAATTGATGCCATTTCTGGCACTAATACCTTACGGGAAATTAAAAGTTTGGCTACCGAAAATCATAAAAATGTAGTCCTTATTACTATCGAAAGCTATAGTGCCGAATTTATGAAAATGTATGGGAACGAAAATAATCTAACCCCATTTCTAGATAGTTTGGCCACAAAAAGTATGGTATTTTCTAATCTATACGCCGTTGGAAATAGAACCGTTCGTGGACTCGAAGCCGTTACGCTTTGTTTGCCTCCAACTCCTGGCGAAAGTGTAGTAAAAAGAAAAGACAATAAGAATAAATTCTCAACTGGAGCCGTTTTTCAAAAAAAGGGATACACCGTTAAGTATCTTTATGGAGGAGACGCCTATTTTGATAATATGCAAGATTTTTTTACGGGTAATAATTATGATATTGTCGATAAAAAAACATTTCTACCGAACGAAATTACCTTTGATAATATTTGGGGAGTTTGCGATGAGGATATGTATAATAAAGCAATTTCGGTCATGAATAATGAGGCTAAAACAAACAAACCGTTTTTTAATCATATAATGACTGTGAGCAATCATCGCCCATTCACATATCCTAACAATAAAATTGACATTCCTGGTGATGCAAAATCTCGTGATGGTGGCGTGAAATATACCGATTTTGCGTTAAAGCAATTTTTTAATAAAGCCAAAAAACAAGCTTGGTTTTCAAATACAGTTTTTGTTGTTCTAGCAGATCATTGTGCTTCAAGTGCAGGAAAAACAGAACTTCCTATGGATAAATATCGTATTCCAGCTATGATTTTTTCTCAAGATTTTATTCAGCCTCAAGAAGTTACAAAATTGGTTTCGCAAATCGATATAATGCCAACACTTTTCGGGTTGCTCAACTTTAATTATCAAAGCAAATTCTTTGGACAAGATGTGCTGAAAACGGACTATAAACCGCGAGCTTTAATTGCAACGTATCAAGACTTAGGATTTGTTAAAGACAACGTTTTGACCATTCTTTCACCAAAACAGCAAGTAAAACAATTTCAATTAATTGAAAAACCAAAAAAGGGAATTAAGCAAGGATTTCAAATTTTTTATGAAGAAAAACCATTAGAAATTCCAAGAAAAGATTTAATTAATGAAGCTATCTCCTATTATCAAACTGCTTCCGATGTTTTGAAAAGTAAAAAATACCAAAAATAATCTACAACATTCCGTTATATTTTCTGGTGAACCATTCGATTCCCAATAAGAAAATCAACAACACCAATAGTAGTGTATAATCTATTAATGGTGTCTTTTTTATGATGGCTTTTTGTATCGGAATGTATTTTTTTTCTGACAATAATTGCTTCAAAAGTGCATCAACTTGATTTGGCATTGAAGCAATTCCATTTGTTTTTGAAGCCAATTGCTTTAATTTCAATACGTCTGGATTAACAAATTGCTTTTCAATATCAAAATCTAATACTTCAAAATAGCCATTATAGGAATCATTTGCGTTTAATTCTTTAACATTAAAAGTATATTTTCCAGCATTTAAACCATCTAAATTTACTTTGAAATTATTATTTCCTTTCAAAAAATCGAAATTCTTTACTTCTTTGGTAGCTCGATTAGTTACCGAAATTGTTAGACGTGCTCGTTCGTCAAATTCATAATTTTTATTGAAATATTGTGCTTCTACCGAAATTGATTCCCCTGAATAATAAACATTCTCGTGATTAACTATTAGTGATTTTTTTGAATTATTTGTAGCCAAAAACTGAATCGTTTTGTCAATAAAAATATCAAATTTATCAAAACTTTGTTGGTCAATATGACTTTGAAAACGCCATTTCCAAATATTTTCTCCCAATAAATAGGCAGACCGTTTTCCTTGGTTTTCAGCATAGGCCAACAAAGGAAAATTGGTTGGAATATTTCTAATTTTTGATGCTAATAAAACACTGGTATTATTGCTTTTTGAAATTATTCCATAATTATTTTTTAAGGGTGGAAAATTATCAAAGCCAATATTTTCTATTGAAAACAAACTAAAATCAGGATTATAATCGGCCAAATAATCTTCGCTTTGAGAACTCATTTTGAACGTTAAATTATCTTGTTGTTGGTTCAAAAATTCATAATCGGTTTCGGTTCCTGTAATAATCCAAGTGTTGCAATTTGCTATTTTGTTAGATTCAAAAACGGATTTAAAATCGGCTGTTGGCTGATACAAAATCAAAACACTATAATCTTGAAGTAATTTACTATCTTTTGGTTTCAAAATAGTCACTTTTCGTTGTGCATTTTGTTCAATAGACCGTTTTATAGCACCTACATCAGGATGATTTGTTTCGGAAATTATAGCGATGTTTGTTTTCTGATCTAGAACTTGAACCGCAAAAGCTTTAGAATTATTATAAGTATTTTTTTCTGAAATTTTGGTTACTAAAGAAGCTTTAAATACTTGTAAACCCACCGCAGAAGCTGGAAGTAAGACAGATAAAATTACAGATTTGTTTGATGGAGAAAACGAAATGGATTGTTTTTCTAGAATCGTACTACCTTGAGAAATTACAAAATCTGAAATACAGCTTTTGGTTCCAGAATAATTAAGGAAAATCTCAACAGGAAATTTATTTTTATAAAAAGCATATTTATTTACGTTTATTTGTTTAATTTTTAAATCGAAAAAAGTAGTTGTATCTCCCAAAATCACTGGATATACAGGGTTCGATTTTTCAAAACTAGTAACATAATCATTACCCGCCGTTTGATTTCCGTCAGAAATTAGTATCGTTGGAAAATTTCTATTTTTATAGATGCTCTTTAAATTCTTTGAAACGGTTTCCAAATTGGATTGTTTTCCCTTGAAATCAAATTCATTTGAAGCTTGAAAATCAGTATCAAATTGATAGGTAGCAATATCGAACTTTTCTTGCAAATCTTCATTCGAAGTAATTTTATTGAAAATTTCAAGTGCTTTATTCTTTGCTTTCAAATCGACAATTGAACTGGAATTATCTACAATTATCGGCAAAGGTGTCTTTTGAATTTCAAATGTTTTTCTTGTTAAAATTGGATTTATTAACAGGAGTAGTATCCCGAAAATTAGGAAAAACCGAATTACTGCAAGAAAATAATTGATTTTCGGCGTATTTTTTATCTTATAAAAATATTGAAAATAAGACAACGCAATCGCTAAAATTAGCGATAGTAAAATCAGAAGTACCGAATTTGCCATTGTCTTTTTGTATTGGGGTTATTAGTTCATTAAAAAAACTAACAAAAATATATTTATGTAAGCATTCCTCCATCAACATTCAATACTTGCCCCGTGATATAAGCACTCATATCCGATGCCAAAAACAAACAGGCATTTGCAACATCTTCGGTACTTCCTCCTCTTTTCAAAGGAATTCCATCTCTCCAACCTTGCACAACTTCATCGCTTAATTTTGCTGTCATTTCGGTTTCTATAAACCCAGGAGCAATTGCATTGCAACGAATATTTCTTGATCCTAATTCGAGTGCAACAGATTTTGTAAATCCGATAACTCCAGCTTTGGAAGCGGCATAATTTGTTTGTCCTGCATTTCCTTTAACGCCAACGACACTACTCATATTTATGATTGAACCGGAGCGTTGTTTTAGAAATGTTTTTTGAATTGCTTTGGTCATATTGAATACTGATTTCAAATTGACATCAATAACTTTGTCGAAATCTTCTTCGGACATACGCATTAATAGATTGTCTTTTGTAATGCCGGCATTATTTATTAGTATATCAACCGTGCCAAAATCTGCTATAACAGTATCTACAAAAGTTTGAGCTTCATCATAGTTGGCTGCATTAGACTGATATCCTTTTGCTTTTATTCCTAACTTGTTTAATTCTGATTCCAATTCTAAGGCAGATTCCACAGAAGAACTATATGTGAAAGCGATATTAGCACCGTTTTTTGCAAAAACTTCAGCGATACCTTTTCCAATTCCACGACTTGCACCAGTTATTATGGCTACTTTTCCTTCTACTAATTTCATTTTGATTTCAGATTATGTTTAATAATGCACAAATATATTATTTTAGAATTTAAGGTGAAATTAATATTTGGTTGATTTTCATCAATTGTCCTTATTTTAGTAAATATACTTGCTAATTGAAATGATTTAATAAATTTAAGAAATAACATTCTGATATTTGATAAATTATTCAAACAACGTTTTTTTACAAACGTTTTGAAAGCGACTACTTTTATGTCAAATTCTTTGAAAGATTTTAAGCAAATTTATAATCAATAGAATTTTTTATAGTTTACCCCAAATCCAGCTTAAGATTTTATTGAAATTCAATCTCAAATGGTTGAAAATGATTTAAATATTGAACTAATTGACGAACTTGGAAAAATAGCAAAAGGGAGTCAAATTCTGCAAGGCAGCACTCGAAGTAGTATTGCAACCGAAACTATATAATGGCATTTATTTCCTAAAAATTTCTGATGAAAAGGCTTCAAAAATCTTTAAAATAATTATAAATAATAAAAATAAAAAACTCCTTAATCGAAATTAAGGAGCTTTCATTTACTATAAGTTATATTAAAAAGCAACGTTCCATCGAGGTAGTTTTTGATTTTCTTCTAAAAAAAGTTGCAAAATCTGACCTTCTACAAAGGTTGGAATCACTTTTGTTTTTTCATTGAAAGTATCATACCAATATACTTCAAGTCTATCAATATTTTCTAATTTCATTTGCGATGGCCAAGAATATTTTCTTCCCGTTTTTGCAAATTGATGCCCATTTACGATTTTGTCAAACAACCCACCATTTTTACTTTTTAGAGTTCCATCGTTTTGGATAGTTCCCGTTGAGCCAACCATAATTAACTCTTTTGTTTCTTCAGTTACATCAAAAACTAAAAATATACCACTTCCTTTTTCGGGAGCGTTGCAAACAACTTCTAAATTATCGTTTGCTGTAAATGTAAAGTTGTTTTTTGTTTTGAATTTTTTTAATTCTTTATACATACATTTTTTTTAAAGTTGTAAATAAAATAGATATCAACCGATTATTATACTAATTAAAAAAGCTCCACACATGCGGAGCTTTGGTGTTTTATGAAAAATAGGATTACCCTAAAACTTCTTTTACTTTTTTTCCAATCTCAGCTGGAGAATCAACCACGTGAATTCCACATTCCCGCATGATACGTTTTTTGGCTTCGGCTGTATCATCAGCACCACCTACAATAGCGCCTGCATGCCCCATTGTTCTCCCTTTTGGAGCTGTTTCACCTGCAATAAAACCAACAACTGGCTTTCTATTTCCATCGGCTTTAATCCATTTTGCGGCATCGGCTTCAAGTTGACCACCTATTTCACCTATCATTACGATACATTTCGTTTCAGGGTCATTCATTAAAAGTTCGACAGCTTGTTTTGTAGTAGTTCCAATAATTGGATCTCCGCCTATTCCTATTGCAGTTGTAATTCCTAATCCTTGTTTCACTACTTGATCGGCTGCTTCATAGGTCAAAGTTCCAGATTTTGAAACAATTCCAACTGTTCCTTTTTTGAAAACAAAACCGGGCATGATACCTACTTTAGCTTCACCTGGAGTAATTACTCCTGGGCAATTTGGTCCAATTAAAATGCAATTTCTACGTTTGATATATTCATTTGCCTTAATCATATCGGCAACTGGAATTCCTTCAGTAATCGTAATTATAACTTTTATTCCAGCATCGGCAGCTTCCATTATAGCATCTGCAGCAAAAGCTGGCGGCACAAAAATAATAGTTGTGTCGGCTCCTGCTTGATCAACAGCATCTTTAACTGTATTAAAAACTGGACGATCAAGATGAGTCGTTCCTCCTTTTCCTGGAGTGACACCGCCTACAACGTTTGTTCCGTATTCTATCATTTGTGAAGCATGAAAAGTACCTTCACTTCCTGTAAATCCTTGAACAATTATTTTTGAATCTTTATTGACTAAAACGCTCATATTAAATTATTTTTTTATTTTATAAAAGAATGGTGCAAAAGTAAGGTATTGATAATGATATCAAAAGTTTTTTAAACTTAAAATTTATAAATTTTATGAAATTTGACTCATTTGATAACCTCGATATAGTTTTTCATCTTTTATTTCCCAAATTACCATAAATTCAGCCAATAAAATATCTTCTCTGGGATTTTCGAGTGTTTTTACAAAATGCGAATATCGAAC
>CAIJXW010000083.1 GCA_903824755.1 uncultured Bacteroidota bacterium
AAATAATTAAAGATTTAAAACTATTAGCTTCCCAAAAGAAAATAGAAGAAGTCGAACCTGGTAAATTTGTTGTGGTTGGTTCTAGTAAAGATTACTACGAAGGAAAAATCGATATGACTGGCCGTAAAACCGCTTATTTTGTTTGTCCCGATTTTGAAGAAGACGTTTTTATACCAACCAATAATTTAAACCACGCCTTAGATGGAGATACCGTTAAAGTATATGTTTATAACCGACGAAAAGGCAAAAAAGCAGAAGGCGAAGTTATCGAAGTTATCGAAAGAAAGAAAACCGATTTTGTGGGTGTTATTGATATTCAGAAAAATTTTGCGTTTGTTTCTACTGCAAATCCGAAAATGTATACGGATATTTTTATATCAAAAGACAAACTTGGCGATGCAGAAAACGGAGATGTTGTTTTGGTTCACATCGAAGATTGGCCTACTAGAGCAGATAGTCCTTTTGGGAAAGTTATAAAAGTTCTTGGAAAACCAGGACAACATGATACTGAGATTCACGCTATTTTAGCCGAATATGGTTTACCAGCGGAATTTCCTGTTGAAGTTGAAGCTTACGCGCAAAAAATTGATACCACTATTCAAGAAAATGAGATAAAAAATCGGCGGGATATGCGCGATGTTTTAACTTTTACTATTGACCCAAAAGATGCAAAAGATTTTGATGATGCTTTATCTTTTCAAGTTTTAGAAAATGGAAATTTTGAAATTGGAATTCATATTGCGGATGTTTCTTTTTATTTAAAAGAAGGAACAATTCTAGATGATGAAGCGTATCAACGAGCGACTTCGGTGTATTTAGTTGATCGTGTGGTTCCAATGTTACCCGAGGTTTTATCAAATTTTGCTTGTTCGTTGCGACCAAATGAAGAAAAATATACCTTTTCGGCAGTTTTTGAAATATCCAATGATGCCCAAGTGATAAATCAATGGTTTGGAAGAACAGTAATTCATTCCAACCAACGTTTTTCGTATGAAGAAGCACAACAAATTATTGAAACCAAGAAAAATACTATTCCAGAAAGTATTTCTATCACTGGCTCCACTTATGAAGTTTCGGATGAAATTGTAGCAGCAACTTTAAAACTAGATGAACTGGCTAAAATTTTAAGAAAGAAAAGAATGATAAACGGCGCCATTTCATTTGATAAAGTTGAAGTAAAATTCAACTTAAATACCAATTTTGAACCCGTCGGCGTTTTCTTCAAAATATCAAAAGATGCGAATCATTTGATTGAAGAATTTATGCTTTTAGCCAATAAAAAAGTAGCTGAATTTATTGGAAAACAAAAGAAAACCTTTATTTATCGAATTCACGACGAACCCAATATTGATAAATTAATTTCGCTTCAAACCGTAATTGCGAAATTTGGTTATAAAATAAATTTAAAAAGTAAAGACGAAATATCGAAATCTTTAAACAGTTTATTAAACGAAGTGGTTGGTAAAAAAGAGCAAAACATGATCGATACTTTAGCGATTCGAACCATGAGTAAAGCCAAATATTCAACCGATAATATTGGACATTACGGATTAGCATTTGATTATTATTCGCATTTTACCTCCCCAATTCGTCGTTATCCCGATGTTATGGTGCATCGATTATTACAGCATTATTTAGACGGAGGAAAATCAGCCGATGAAGAAGTTTTTGAAAACAAATGTTTACACTCGTCGACCATGGAAGGATTAGCTACAAATGCCGAACGCGATAGTATAAAATACATGCAAGTTCGGTACATGCAAGACCATCGCGATCAAGAATTTTTAGGCGTTATTTCTGGCGTAACCGAATGGGGTATTTTTGTAGAAATTATCGAAAACAAGTGCGAAGGAATGGTTCGAATTCGAGAAATAAAAGAAGATTATTATACGTTCGATGAAAAACAATACGCTTTGGTGGGCGCCACCACTCAAAAATTATTACAATTAGGCGATGAGATTTATGTGAAAGTGAAAAACGCCGATTTGGTAAAAAAACAATTGGATTTTCATTTTATTCGGTCAAATGAATAACTAGAATATCGAAATTTATTTATATTTGACTACTATTTCCCACTCCAAAAAACAAGAATAAACCTATGATTGAAGATATATTAACCGCAATTCCCCTCGGAATTTTCCTTAGTTTTTTAATAGGCCCTGTTTTCTTTGTATTATTAGAAACCAGCGCCGTTAAAGGATTTAGAGCGGCATTACTATTTGATTTAGGAGTTGTTTTGGCAGATATTTTTTTTATTGCAATTGCTTATTTTAGCAGTTACCGATTGATACAATCCATAAAAAACGACCCGGCTATTTTTATATTTGGCGGCATTTTAATGCTGACTTATGGATTGATTTCCTTTATTCGTTTGCGAAAAATTAAGAATTCCCACGATGATGATGATATAGAAATAGCGCTCGTTAAGACAAATTATTTAGAATTATTTATCAAAGGATTTTTGTTGAATTTTATTAATGTTGGCGTACTACTTTTTTGGTTTTTAATCCTGATTACGATTGGTCCAAAACTAGAGTTAGAAACCTCTAGAATGATTACTTTTTTTAGCACCGTAATCCTAACCTATTTAATCGTTGATATTGGAAAAATACTATTAGCCAAACAATTAAAACACAAAATGACCCCAAAAAACATTTTGTCAATCAAGAAAATAATTAGCATACTATTAATTCTTTTTGGACTAGCAATTATGCTTCAAGGTTGGTTTCCAAGCGATCAAAAACTAGTTAAAAAAGCTTTAGAGAAAATAGAGTAGAAAGAAAAAGAGGGCTTTGTTAATTGGATTTATAAGACAAAACCAGCTTTAAATAATAAATTATTAACCTAAATAATAATTATATGGACTTATCGAATTTTTTAGAAGGC
>CAIJXW010000084.1 GCA_903824755.1 uncultured Bacteroidota bacterium
CATCATGTAAAAAGTCTTTTTTATTTAGAATTAATATAAATTAATAATATAGCCAAAATTGGTTTTTGAGAATAGTTCTTAAGTCGTATTTTTGTGCAAGTTTTTAGAGGAGCTTAATTGTTTTTTAATAAAAATTTAAGAATAACAGACTCAAAATTATTGTCGATAACCATTATACTAATATGAAAAAGGTGGGTAACCCTAATTCGATTTCAAGGAATTTATTTTATAGTTTAGCAGTAGTGCTTGCTTTCTCCTTAACTTCATTCGCTCAAACGGCAGCAGCTCCAACAGCAGCAACAGCAACAACAACCCCAGCAGCAGATCCAATGGCAGCTCCAGCAGCGGCTTCGGGCGACCCTGTTAAAGGGAAAGAGCTTTTCAATTCAAATTGTGCGGCTTGCCATAAGCTCGACGCAAAAATGACTGGGCCAGCCTTGCGAGGAATAGCCGAAAAATTGGACAAACAATGGCTTTATAAATGGATTCGTAATAGTTCGGATTTAATAAAGTCTGGTGATCCAGAAGCCGTAAGAGTTAGTAAAGAATATAACGGTGCAGTTATGACTGCTTTTCCGCAATTGACAGATGCCGATCTTGATAATATTCTTGCTTATACTTCAGAGCCAAAAGCCGAAGCTGTAGTTCCTACTACCGGAACAGCAGGACCTCCAGGAACCGTTGCTGATTCAGGAATATCAAACAATGTTATTCTTGGAGCATTAGCATTAGTAATGTTAATGTTAATTGTGATGTTAGTGCTAGTTAATAATGTGCTTACAAAAGTTGCCAAAGCAAATGGAATTGAAATAGTAAAATCAGAGCCAACAATTCCGATATGGAAGGCGTTTGCTAGAAATCAATTTTTAGTTTTAGTGACTTCGATATTTTTAATTCTTGCCAGTGGTTATTTTGTTTATGGCTATTTGATGCAAGTAGGTGTTGACCAAGATTATGAGCCAGTGCAACCGATTCATTATTCGCATAGAATACATGCAGGAAGCAACGGAATAAATTGTAAATATTGCCACTCGGCAGCAAGAGTAAGTAAAAATGCGGGAATACCTTCTTTAAATATATGTATGAATTGCCACAAAAACATATCAGAAGTTTCGGATACAACGGCAACTCCAGATCATTCAAAAGCTTTCTATGATGGAGAAATTCAGAAATTATATAAAGCAGTAGGTTGGGATCAAACGAATCAAAAATATACAGGAAAAACACAACCAGTGAAATGGGTTCGTATTCATAACCTACAAGATTTTGTTTATTTTAATCATTCACAACACGTTACTGTAGCAGGAATTGAATGTCAAACATGCCACGGCCCAGTTCAAACTTATGAAATCCAGAAACAGTTTGCTCCATTAACAATGGGTTGGTGTATTTCTTGCCACAGAAAAACAGAAGTAAAAATGGAAGGAAACGACTATTATACTAAAATACATGAAGAACTTTCTAAAAAATATGGTGTTGACAAATTGACGGCAGCACAAATGGGAGGTTTAGAATGTGGAAAATGCCACTATTAATAAATTATTAAGAAGCTAATATATACACAATGTCATCAAACAAAAAATACTGGAAAAGTGTTGAAGAACTAAACGAAAATAGTTCTATTGTTGAGACCCTTAGAAACAACGAATTTGTTGAAGAAATTCCTACAGATGAATTCTTAGGAGATAAAGCCTCTTTATCC
>CAIJXW010000085.1 GCA_903824755.1 uncultured Bacteroidota bacterium
CCAAGTTCTGAAGAAAAAACCTTAGAAATTGATAAAGAATATGCCGAGCATGCACTCAATAAAAATTTATTGAAACGATTGGAGTTAGCCTCTTAATTAATTCAAATGAATAAAAAAAGCCCAGAATTTTCTGGGCTTTTTTTATTGCATTTCTTTTAATTGTTCCAAATAATCCCGTTGGTTAGATAATCTAGGAATTTTATTTTGGCCTCCTAATTTGTCTTTTAATTTTAACCAATCATAAAATAAATTTTCTCGAGCTACATTTATTTTCAATGGGTTTAAGGTCATGTTTTTATAGCGTTTGGCCTCATAATCAGAATTGACAGATTGCAAGGTTTCGTCTAAAACTTTTGCAAATAATGCCAAATCCACTGGCGTTTTTTTAAACTCTATCATCCATTCGTGGGAGCCTTTTTCTTTATTTTTCATAAAAATAGGAGCCACAGTATAATCTTTCACATCGCAATTCAATTGCGAACAGGTTTTGGCAATGGCTTGATCGGCATTCTCTACCATTAATTCTTCGCCAAATACATTAATGTGGTGTTTGGTTCTTCCAGTAACTCGAATTCTATAAGGATTTAATGAGGTAAATCGAACGGTATCTCCAATTAAGTAGCGCCACAAACCGGAATTGGTTGTAATAACAACTGCATAATTTTTAAACAGTTCTACTTCGGTAAGCGGAATTACTTTTTGATTTGGTGTTTCAAAAGTATCCATAGGGATAAACTCATAAAAAATCCCATAATCCAACATCAATAATAAATCGTTCGAATAATTTAAATCTTGAATGGCAAAAAATCCTTCCGAAGCATTGTAGATTTCGTAGTATTTAAAATCGGAATTGGGGAGTATTTTTTGGTATTGTTCTCTATAGGGCTCAAAGTTTACGCCGCCATGAAAATAAACTTCTAGATTAGGCCATAACTCAAATAGGGAGGTGTGATTTGTTTCAGATAAAATTCGGTTGAGTAAGACCAACATCCATGAAGGGACTCCTGCAAAACTGGTCACATTTTCTTTTTTGGTTTCGTTGATAATGGCGGTTAGTTTGGTTTCCCATTCACTCATAAGGGAAATCTTATTACTAGGAGTGCTACTAAATTCGGCCCACATGGGCATGTTTTCAATCAATATTGCCGATAAATCACCAAATGAAGAGTTGTTGTTTTCATGTATTTGCGAACTTCCGCCAAGTCGTAAACTCTTACCTAAAAACATTTCCGAGTTTTCGTTGTTGTTCAAATACATGCACAACAAATCTTTGCTACCTTTATAATGGCAATTTTCTAAAGCACTATCACTTACCGGAATAAATTTGCTTTTGGCATTTGTGGTACCACTAGATTTGGCAAACCATTTTATGGGTTCTGCCCAAAAAACATTTTGTTCTCCTTTTCGCGTGCGTTCAATTAGTGGTTCCAACTCTTCGTAGGTTGAAACCGGAACCCTTTCGCAAAAAGTTTTATAATTTTTTATCGATTCAAAATCTTTTTCTTTGCCCAGTTCTGTATCTTCTGATTTTCGAATTAAATTCATCAATAACTCTTCCTGTACCTCATTAGGATATTTTAAAAACAGCTCAATTTGATGGATGCGCTGTTTTAAAACCCAAGTTGCTATAGAATTAATTATTGGAAATGGCATTTTTTTTGGTATCAGTTATGAGTTATCGATTTTGAATTATAACTTTACCAAAAATAACAAATTTTGTTGAACTTGTAACTTTAATCCTGAAACTTGAAATAAATGATTTACGAAGGGGTCTTAACCAAAATGCAAACAGAATATTCGAATCCAATTCAATATTATTTGGTTTTTGAGAATAGTTTTTTGAGTTTGAATCAATTATTGGACAAGAATATTGAAATCAATTTTTTGGGCTACCAATGTTTGCAATGTGGTAAAAAAAAGAAAATATTCCGTCAAGGATTTTGTTACGATTGTTTTATGAGCAGTCCCGCTGCAGGCGATTGGATTATGAAACCTGAGTTAAGTACCGCGCACTTAGATCTTGAGGATAGAGATTTAGAATATGAAAAAAGGGTTCAATTGCAGCCACACATTGTGTATTTGGCCTTGTCAAGTGAAGTTAAAGTAGGCGTAACAAGAAAGACGCAAGTTCCAACGCGATGGATTGATCAAGGAGCGGTACAAGCCATACCAATTGTTGAAGTGCCAAACAGATATTTAGCAGGAATCACTGAAGTTGCTTTAAAAGAGCATTTTGCAGATAAAACTAACTGGCAGAAAATGCTTAAAAATGAAGTCCCAGATGCCGATTTGATTCAGGAAAGAGCCAATTTAAAGTATATAATCCCAAAAGAAGTTCAAGAATATTTCCATCCAGAAAAAGAAGATTTATATGATCTTCATTTTCCAGTATTGGAATTTCCCAAAAAAGTTACCAGTTTGAATTTAGATAAAACTCCAAATTTTTCAGGAAAGTTAATGGGGATAAAAGGGCAATATCTAATATTTCAAGACGGCACGGTTTTTAATGTGCGCACGTTTGAAGGCTATGTTGTGAAGATTAGTTTGTAATTACCAATGGCTCAGTTCCTCGCAATGACTTAAGGTGTTTTCTTTTTGAACAAACCATTCAATAA
>CAIJXW010000086.1 GCA_903824755.1 uncultured Bacteroidota bacterium
AAGATAAAAAGCTAAAATTAAAATAAATACAAATTGTTTCTAGAGGTAACTGCTCCAAAATTTGAATACTATTTATGGCTTCGTTTTCTATAACAAATCGAATACTATCAGCGCCATTTTTTATGTTTTTTAAAGCTTTTTTTATAGATTTTGTTTCATCAGAAACGTAAATATCTTTACAAATTTTGAAATTTGATGCTTTTGTATTTGTAGTAAATGGGGTTTCAAATTCATCAAAATGATAAAAAGGTTTTACGCTAATTCCTTCTGGCGAATGCCATAGTAAAGTCTCGTTATAATCGGCTCCATTAAGTTCAAATTGGCTTTTTTGTTTCCACTGTTTTGAAGATATGGCTTGAAATTCATGGAATAAATTAGTTGTCATTTTTTGTATTTATTTATAAAATTCAAAAGCATTTCGGGTTATTTTTTTATGCTATCACCTTCATAATCTATTATGAAAATATCCTCACTATCCTTTTTCATATAGTATTTTTCTCGAGCATATTTCTCTACTTCATTTGGGTTTTTGAGTAGTTTTATGTTTTTACTATCTCTAATTATCTCTTCCTGATAATATTTTTTATTGTTTTCTAATTCATCAATCTGCTTGTCCAAAAAGCGATGATCTAAATAGGAATAGTTGTCAAGAAAAAGCATCCAAATAGAAAAAAAAAGCAAAATCAAAACATATCGGTTTCCTATATATTTCAACCAAGTATATTTTTGTTTTAAATCATTTATTTTCTTTTTCATTCTTTTCTATTGAAATATAGTAGCAATAATTTATGCTATTTTTTGATTAATTACTGCTCGAACTACATCAATAGCAACGGTATTGTATTTGTCATTCGGAATAATAATATCTGCAAATGCTTTTGTGGGTTCTATAAATTGCTCGTGCATAGGTTTCAAGGTGTTTTGATATCGATTCAAAACCTCTTCCATATCTCGACCTCTTTCAGCAATATCTCTTTTTAACCTCCGAATTAATCGCTCGTCAGAATCGGCATGTACATATATTTTAACATCAAACAAATCTCTCAATTCTGGGTTTGCAAGAATCAAAATTCCCTCAACAATCATTACCTTTCTGGGGTGAGTAAGTATTGTGTCCTCAGTTCGATTATGAATTACAAATGAATATACGGGTTGATTTATTGTTTTTCCAGCTTTTAATTCTTTTAATTGTGTGACTAATAATTCAAAATCAATGGCACGAGGGTGATCAAAATTGATTAAGGATCGCTCATCGAAACTCAAATTGTGATTTTCTTTATAATAGGAATCTTGAGAAATAATCCCAACCTCAGTTTCAGGTAACTCATTCATTATTTGATGAACTACAGTAGTTTTGCCACTTCCAGTACCACCAGCAATTCCAATTATTAGCATAATTACATAAATTTATTCAAACAAAAATAACAATAATTATTTAAGAATACATCAAAAAAATAGCCGAACATTTCTGTTCAGCTGTTTTTGTCGGGGTGGCAGGATTCGAACCTGCGGCCTCCTGCTCCCAAAGCAGGCGCGATAACCGAGCTACGCTACACCCCGAAA
>CAIJXW010000087.1 GCA_903824755.1 uncultured Bacteroidota bacterium
AATAGAAAAACAGAATAAAATTTTATTATTTTAGCACAATTAAAATAAGTGTTTAATTTTTTGTTATACAAACATCTTTAAATGCTTAAAATCAAATCGTTACGATATTTATTTCTAAATAAATAACATTAAAAAATGAGTATAATTACTAATCAAGAAATTGATATCGTTCAAGCTTCGGCTTCAAAAATAAATACAATTGACTTTGAAAATTTGTCTTTTGGAAATGTTTTTACGGATCACATGCTAGTTTGTGATTTTATAAATGGCGAATGGCAAAAACCTCATATTTGTCCTTACGAACCTTTTTTGTTGGATCCTTCGGCAAAAGTATTTCACTATGGGCAAGCCATTTTTGAAGGAATGAAAGCCTATAAAGATGAACATAATGATGTTTGGCTTTTTCGACCTGAACAAAATTTTGAACGTTTCAACAAGTCTGCTATACGTATGGCAATGCCAGAAGTTCCAGAAGAAATTTTTATGGGAGGATTGAAAACTCTAGTGAATTTGGAACGTGATTGGGTTAAAAAAGGCGTAGGAAAAACATTATATATCAGACCTTTTATGATAGCTACAGGAACGGGTGTAATTGCTGCTCCATCTACTGACTATCGATTTATGATAATTCTGTCACCGGCAAAATCCTATTATTCTGGGGAAGTAAAAGTTGTTATTGCCGAGCATTATAGTCGAGCTGCAAATGGTGGAATTGGGGCTGCAAAGGCTGCTGGAAACTATTCAGCTCAATTTTATCCTACAAAATTAGCCAACGAAAAAGGATTTCAACAAATCATTTGGACTGATGATGCTACACATACAAAACTGGAGGAATCTGGAACAATGAATGTTTTTTTTAGAATTAATGATACTTTATATACCGCTCCAACTAGCGAAAGAATTTTAGATGGAGTGACCCGAAAAAGTCTAATAGCCATTGCTGAACGTGACGGCTTTAAAGTTGATGTTCGCCCTGTTTTGGTTAGTGAAATTGTAGAAGCTGCAGAAAACGGAACTCTAAAAGAAATTTTTGGTGCAGGAACTGCCGCTGTTGTTAATCCAATTGTTGGATTTTCGTTTCAAGATAAATATTATGAATTACCAAAATTAGAAAATTCGATTGCTCTTCAATTAAAAGAAAAACTTACCAATATTCAATATAAAATCTCGGAAGACACTTTTGGTTGGACCGTAAAAGTATAAACGTATTTCTATATTTTAAATGAAAAAATCCCATTAATGGGATTTTTTTTTATTTAATAATTGAAGAAAAATTAGGTTTAAAATAATTGGGGCCCTTCATTACTTTTCCATCTTCGCGATAGATTGGCTTTCCATTTTCGCCAAGTTTACTCATATTACTCCTCTGGATTTCATCGAACACTGCTTCAATTTTATCTTGCAACCCATGTTCGATAATGGTGCCACACAATATATAAAGCATATCACCCAAAGCATCTGCAATCTCGATAATATCATTGTTTTGAACAGCTTCTAGATATTCTTCGTTTTCTTCTTTCATCAAATTATATCGCAAAATATTCTTGCTTTCACCCAAATCTGATTTTATAATTTCGCTATATCCGATTTCAAAAGAAGTATGAAATTCTTTTACTGCATTAATTTGCTTCTGCATATTATTTATTTTTAATTGATGATGCAAAATAGTAACTTTTCATTACAATTGAGTATTTTTGTACAAATTATTTAACTATGTTTAGTAAACCTCAAATGCTATTTGCACTTTTGTTTTTTATTTGTTTTGTGATTGCAATTACCTTTTCATACAGAAAAGATAAATTAGTTCACCAAAAAATATATAAAGGAAATTATAAAATTCTCATCGGTTTTATGATATTTATAGGGATTTTATTCCTTATAAGAATATTTCTAAAACATTAATAAACTAGTTAACGCACATTCAATATTCAATTTAATTCCTAAATTTACAAGAACTATTAACCAAAATACATCATGAAAATATTCAAATATATTTTACTCCTTTTCCTTTTAGCATTCGTTGGAATTTCAGTTTTTGTGATTACTCAAAAAGGCGACTTTGAAATAAGCACTTCACAAATAATTCATGCCAAAAAATCAATAGTTTTTAATTATGTAAACGAATATAAAAACTGGGAAAATTGGAATTATTGGACTACAAAAGACGAATCGACAACTTTCAATTATCCTGGAATAACTATTGGTAATGGCGGATTTTACTCTTGGAATAATAGCGATGGCTCAGGTTCAATGAAAACAGTTTTTGTGGTGGAAAATGATAGTATTTTTCAAAAAATGAATTTTAATAATTCGGAATCTATCATTTCTTGGAAATTCAAAGATACTATTGGCGGAACGAAAGTAATATTGAAATCGTCAGGAACAATGCCATTTTTATTTAGAATTAAAGCGTTGCTAAATGGTAGTTTAGAAAAATCAATTAAAGAAATATACTCTAAAAATTTAGTGAATTTAGGAAATTCGCTAGATTATGAAATTAATAATTATTCCATAAAAGTAAATGGTTTTACGACAAATAATGGCGGAAATTATATGAAACAAACCATAACGAGTAAAATTTCTAATTTGGAGCGAAATATTAAAATTATGCTGCCTCGTTTGACTCGTTTTTTCAAAAAAAATAAGGTTACTATGAACGGAAGTCCCTTCATTATATATAATACTTATGATGAACGAAATGGAATTACTAATTTTTCGGTTTGTATTCCTATAAAAGAAGAAATCATCACGAGTTCAGGAAGTGATATCACAAGTGGAAGCCTGGCCCCATACAAAGCTATAAAAACTACCTTAATTGGTGATTATTCTCATGTTCAGGAAGCTTGGAAAAAAACTTTAAATTATATTTCAAAAAATAAAATCCCTAGAAATAATTCTATTCCAGTACTTGAAATTTATAAAACTGGAGTTGATCAAGAGAGAAAACCTTCAAAATGGGTAACTGAAATATATGTTGCCGTTCAAGCAACAAAAGTAATTGACACTGTCTCTCTAAAAAAAGTTACTATTTCAAAACCTACTATTTCAAATGAACAATAAACGTTAATTCAACTGCTATAAATTAAACCTTTCTAAAAAAAAGTATTCTAATTATAAATTATATTTATTTGGAAGAAAAGGAATTCATATCACAATTATTAGATCCTAAAACGCAAAATGAAGCGTTTAAAAAACTCTTGATAAATTATCAAAAACCAATTTATAATCATATTAGAAGTATTGTAATTAAACACGATGACGCGAATGACGTGGCTCAAAACACTTTTATTAAAGTATTTCAACACCTAAATAAATTCAAGGGAGAGAGCAAATTGTTTTCTTGGATTTATAGAATTGCAACAAACGAAGCCATAACATTCATCAATAGTAAAGCAAATCGAAATGGAGTTTCAAACGATGAATTGAAATCAAAATTAGTTGATAATCTTGTAGCTGATGCCCATTTTGATGGTGATTTAATTCAAATAAAACTACAAAAAGCCATTCTAAGCTTGCCCGAAAAGCAACAGCTTGTTTTTAAAATGAAATATTTTGAAGAAATAAAATATACTGACATGTCCGAAATTTTAGACACTTCGGTGGGAGCCTTAAAGGCGTCCTATTTTCATGCTGTAAAAAAAATTGAGGCTTATATGATAAAAGATTAAACTATTAAAGAAAAAAAAAGTCTAAATGAAATGAAAGAATTTAAATTAAATAAAGAACCAAAAGCCACAACAGGTTTTACAACTCCTGAAGGTTATTTTGATGTTCTTTCAGAAAAAATAATGCAGGAAATCGATAATTCTGAAAAGCCAAAAATAATAGTTCTCAACAAAGTGAACTGGAAAATAGCGGTGGCAGCAGTATTAGTTTTGGGATTATTTGTTTCGGTATTTAATACTTTTAATAAGCAATCAGACACTATTGAAGCTCCAATTATTGAGAATTATTTAGTGAATAGCACCAATATTAATCAATATGATTTGATTAGTGAAATTGAACTTAACGAGATTGAAAACATTGAAATAAACCTTGATTTTGGTGATAAAAATCTGGAGGAAATCTTAAATTCTAATATTAAAATAGAAACAATTATAAACGAATAAACAATACTAAAATGAAAACAAAAAACAACATTCTGACATTATTATTTGTGCTAATTTCGGCTAGTTTCTTTGGTCAAGATAGACATTTTGAAGAAAAAAGAGATAAAATAAAATCATTAAAAATTGCTTTTATAACAACCGAATTAGAATTAAAACCAGATGAAGCATCAAGATTTTGGCCAATATATAATGCCCATGAATTCAGTTTATTTGAATTAAAAAAGCAAAAAATGAAATTTTTCTTCAAACATAAAGAAAGCAATAATTTTAGTGAATTATCAGATAAAGAAGCTAGTTTATTGTTGTCAAAAATGGAAAGTAATGAGGAAGAAATGTTTAAATTACAGAAAAAACTTATTTCAGATTTAAAAGGAGTTATTAGTCCAATAAAAATATTAAAACTTCTAAAGTCCGAAGATGATTTCAACAAGAAACTACTTCAACAATTTAGAAACAAAAAAAGATAAAAAGGCAATTTAAATAGTGTTTAAATAACGTTATTTTTTTAAATTTATTCGAATTAGTTTGTTTTTTCCAGCTGCAAAAAGAGTTGATTCATTTTGAAATCGTATCGTAAATAAGTCTTTGTCATCAAGAATTTTTTTCCATTTTTCGCCTTTGTTAGTTGAGAAATAAAGACCTGATGTACCCACAGAATAAATCGTTTTACCGTTGTTTTTTGGCAAAAATTGAACACAAGAAGCATATCCAAAAGCTTCATTGTTGCTGGATAATCGCCATGTTTTACCGCCATTTGTTGTGATGGCTTTGTTAGCTGAATTATCTGTTTGATTTTCATAGTTTCCTCCAACAGCAAATCCAATATTTTTATTGAAAAAATCTGCCGAAAAAATACCTGTCATTGCCTCGCCCTGAATTATTGGTGTATCATAAACCTTCCAGGAAAAACCTTCATTATCACTTACAAAAATTCTAGATTTTTTTCCTCCAGAAACTATAAATATTCTCGAATCTTTGCAAATAACATTTGAATTGCTTGCCGCAAAAGCGGCTTCCCCATCTATCAATTTGGGTAAATTTGAACAGTCTAATTTTTTCCAAGAATTTCCTCCATTGTGTGTAATGAGTATTGAAAAACAGTCTGATGTTGGGTCTCCAATTGCAATTCCGTCATTATTGCTCCAAAATTGCATACTGTCATAGAATACTTTATCCCCTTTTTCTTTATAAACTAATTCGGATTGGTAATCCGATTTTGAGATTTTGAATAATAAAGCTGGGTTTCCAACGCTCAAAATAAAAATGTTTTCGTTTGTTTGTGCAATGCTCCTAAATTCTAGTGACAGTGAATCTCTAAAAATTGAGGTTTGGAATTTTGAATTTTTTTCCAAATCAAAAAAACCATATTTATTATTGTTAGCTGCAAACCAAACTTTTTGTTGATCAATCATTATCGCTCTGATACTGATATTATCTGTATAAAGAGTATCGATTTTCAGTATTGGATTTTCAAACGAAATACTTCCAAAATTTTGATTTGGTTTGCATGAAAAAAATAAAATAATTAATAGGATTGATAGTAATTTAATTTTCATAAAGTGTGAAATTATTTATACAAAGTAAATTATAAAATATGATATACTTGTTTATTGTTTAAATCAAAATAAAAATAGATAAAAAAAAAGGTCTAAATCATTGTATTTTATTTAATAATCATAAATTTGTAAACCTTTTTCAAAATAATAGTATGAAATCATTACATCAAAGTTTGCACAGTAAATTAACCTTAGGTGGTATTTTAATTACATTAGGAATAATTTATGGTGACATTGGGACTTCCCCACTCTATGTAATGAAGGCTATAATTGGGCTACACTCGATAAATGCAGATGTTGTTTTGGGTGGTGTTTCTTGTATTTTTTGGACATTAACACTTCAAACTACAGTAAAATATGTATTAATCACCTTAAGTGCCGATAATAATGGCGAAGGTGGTATTTTTGCTTTATATGCCCTTGTAAAAAGAACCAAAGTAAAATGGCTAATCATACCCGCAATTATAGGCGGAAGCTCCTTGCTAGCCGATGGAATTATTACACCTCCAATTTCGGTTTCCTCTGCAATTGAGGGAATTAGAACCTTTTATCCTTATCTAAATACTGTGCCAATTGTTATTGGTATCTTGTTTGCTTTATTCACAATTCAACAATTTGGAACCCGATTAGTGGGTAAGTTTTTTGCTCCAATGATGTTAATTTGGTTTGGAATGTTAGGGATTTTGGGATTTATTCAGGTAGTTAATCACATAGAAGTTTTTAAAGCAATTAATCCCTATTATGCCTATCATTTATTATCCATTCACCCAGAAGGATTTTATGTTTTAGGATTTGTATTCCTATGCACAACTGGGGCTGAAGCGTTATATTCGGATATGGGACATTGCGGGAGAAAGAATATTCGTATTAGTTGGATATTTGTAAAAACTACATTAGTATTAAATTATTTTGGACAAGCAGCCTATCTTATTCAACATGAAGGAGAAACGCTTTATAGTTTAGGCGGAAAGAGCGGAAATCCATTCTATTTGATTATGGCTGATTGGTTTCAACCCATTGGAATTGTAATTGCAACTATGGCAGCAGTAATTGCATCTCAAGCCTTGATTAGTGGCTCGTTTACATTAATAAATGAGGCAATGAGATTGAATTTTTGGCCAAAAGTAAAAATTAAATACCCAACCGAATTAAAAGGTCAATTGTATATTCCTTCCATAAATTGGCTATTATTTGCAGGTTGTGTTATGGTAGTTTTGCATTTTGAAGAATCTAGTAATATGGAAGCTGCCTATGGATTAGCTATCATTTTATGTATGATAATGACCACGTTATTGCTCAATTTTTTTATGATTCTAAAAAGGGTTTCTTGGTATATTATTTTGCCACTAATATCCGTATACTTAGCTATTGAATTTAGCTTTTTGATAGCCAACCTTAACAAATTTCAACATGGTGGTTATGTGACATTATTCATCGCATTAGCATTAATTGGTATAATGACCACTTGGTTTTTGGCAAAACAAATTAGCAAAAACTATACTCGCTTTGTGAAAATTGATTCCTACAAAAAAGTATTGGCCGAATTGAGTGCCGACATGACGATTCCAAAATATGCTACACACCTTGTTTATATGACAAATGCTAGTCGAATTGATGAAATTGAAGAAAAAGTAATGTACTCGATTCTTCAAAAAAGACCAAAAAGAGCTGATTTGTATTGGTTTGTTCATGTGAATATCTTGAGTGAGCCTTATAAAACAGAATATAAAGTAACCGAAATTATTAAAGACGATTTGTTTAGAATTGACTTTAATTTAGGATTTAGAGAGCCTACAAAAATTAACTTAATGTTCAAAGAAGTATTAAAGGATATGGTTCAAAATGGAGAAGTTGATGTGACTAGTCGCTATGAATCATTAAACAAAAACAATATTCTTGGGGACTTTAAATTTGTACTTTCCGAAAAATTCCTTTCGAACGATAGTGATTTATTGTGGCATGAAAAAGTTATTATGAATACCTATTTCTACATTAAGAAATTAAGTTTATCAGAAGAAAAAGCATTTGGATTGGATAGTAGCTCGGTTAAAATAGAACAATTTCCAATGGTATTGCACCCGCCAGAAAAAATTCATTTGAACAGAATTAATTAATTACTTTTTAAAATAGAACCTCTTTTTAAAGTGTTATTCTCTATTTTTATTTCATAAAAATAAATCCCTATCGATAAAAACGAAGTGTCAATAGAATCATTTTTTTTAATGTTTTTAGAAATTATTTTTCTCATCATACTATCAAAAATAACAATATTAAATACTTCATCTGAATCAATTGAAAATAGCAAACTATCAACAAAAGGATTTGGATATATTTTAATTTCTATATTTTTATTTGTATCAACTGTTGCTAAAATATCACATTGAGAACAATTTTTTTGGTAGGAAATTCTATTATCAGAATTAATAAGTGTATCAAATTGCGAACCTGAAACACAATCGTTTTTCAATTGAAATTGAAGCCATTTCAATAAATAATCATTCAAAACATTGTGCTGAAAACTACTCGTTATTGTTGGTGAAGGAGTGCATGAACTCTCTCCTATTGAACAATAAAAATTACTGTTTGCCATTTGGCAATGACTCCCTCCTGTAATACTAATATAAGATTTGCATGGACTGATTATTGAATTATACATAGCAAATTGATTCGAAATTGGTGGAGTGACGCAATCATTCGAACCAGCAAAAACCAGAGATGGAATACTGCAATTTGAAGCAGCAGTTATTGCCGATGGATTAGTTTCGGCAGCAGCTAAAGTTGCAATTGTCTTTATGTTTGGGTTTAATTGTGCTGCCAAAAAAGCTGCTCCTCCGCCCATACTATGTCCCATAACAGAGTTCATTGGACTAATTCTATCAAAAAAAATAGAGGCAGAATTGACTCCGAGCAAGGTAATTTGATTGATGACGAACGATAAATCTTTTGCATATTCTAAATGTGAAGGCGAAAAACCTCCTTCTGTTTTTGGCAAAGCCAAAATATACCCATTTGGAACAAGCGATTCCCATATATTTTGATAAGCATCAAATGTCATTAAAAACCCATGACCAAATACCAAAACAGGAAATTTTGTTACATTTGAAGAAACAATTGGCACATCAATTCCTGAAGCATTAGCGGGATAATATATTTCGGTAGGAACACTTCGATTATTTCTAGAACTGTCAATAAAATTAATAGTGGTATGCCCAATTGAAAAAGATTGAGAATATATTTTGGAATTTATACTAATTATAAGAGCAATAAATACTAATATCACAAAGCGTTGAATCTTCATAAACTAAAATTTAGATTATATTAATTTATCAAAAATAGGAATTTAAAATGTTTTAACCTTTTTTTATAATTAATCTAAAGAAAGAATTTACTCAAAAACCTCCAAAATATATTGAAACAAGTAGTTCGAGTACATTTAAAAAATAATGTACCTTTGCAGCCTAATAAATAATAATGAGATTACACAGAAATTTAGTTTATACAACCATCGATTCGTTGAATGCAATATTTAATGAGGGAGAATATGCCGATAAGGTAGTTGCAAGAGCTTTAAAAAAAGACAAACGTTGGGGAAGTTCGGACAGAAAATTTGTTGCCGAAACGATATATGAAGTTGTTCGCTGGAAACGATTATATGCAGAAATTGCAGAAGTTAAAGAGCCATTTGATAGAGATAATTTATGGAGAATGTTTTCAGTTTGGGCTGTTTTAAGAGGGTATCCAATTCCTGATTGGAGGCAATTAGAAGGCACTCCTGAACGAAAAATTAAGGGAAGATTTGACGAACTTTCAAAGATAAGAGCATTAAAAGAATCGATACCAGACTGGTTAGACGAATTAGGGGTAAAAGAATTAGGCGAGAAAGTTTGGTCTAAAGAAATAGCAGCTCAAAACCAACCTGCAAAAGTAATTTTAAGAGTAAATACTTTAAAAACTACCAAAGAAAAACTGCACGCTTTGTTGATGGATTTGAACATTGAAACCGAGTTTTTGAAAGACCAACCTGATGCTTTAGTACTAAAAGAAAGAGCAAATGTATTTCTAACCGATGCTTTTAAAGCTGGTTTTTTTGAAGTTCAAGATGCAAATTCTCAATTAGTTGCTGCATTTTTAGATGTGAAACCAGGAATGAGAGTAGTTGATACTTGTGCTGGTGCGGGAGGAAAAACCTTGCATATAGCATCATTAATGGAAAATAAAGGTCAATTAATTGCAATGGACTTATATGAAAGTAAGTTAAAACAGTTGAAACTTCGTGCCAAGAGAAATGGAGCATTCAATATTGAATATCGCATTATTGACACAACAAAAGTCATAAAAAAGCTACACGAAAAAGCAGACCGAGTTCTTATTGACGCACCTTGTAGTGGCCTAGGAGTACTAAAAAGAAATCCCGATGCAAAATGGAAATTGCAACCAGAATTTATAGATAATATTAGAAAAGTACAATCGGAAGTTTTAGAAAATTATTCAAAAATTGTAAAACCTGGTGGTAAATTAGTTTATGCAACTTGCTCGGTACTTCCTTCTGAAAACCAAGAGCAAATAAATACGTTTTTAACGAAAACGGAGTCTGGAAAAAACTTTAAGCTCATAAAAGACGCAAAAATCCTAGCTTCCGAATCAGGTTTTGATGGATTTTATATGGCTTTACTGGAGCGAAATTCATAATCAACTTCTATGGGTGTGTTTTTATCAACATTTTAAAAAAAAATAGTGACTCCCCTATTTTGAAAAAAAATTAAATTAAATTTGTTCTCCTATTACTATTCACTTTATGAAAAAAATATTTACTTTAGTTGCATTTCTGTTTTTTTTAAATGGAAACTCACAAATAATACCTCAAGGCTACTATGATGGTGCAACTGGGACTGGTTATCAACTAAAAACTCAGCTTTTTAACATCATAAACAACAACACTAATACAAACAATTCTCCATCAGATTATGGGGAATTATGGACTTTATTTACTCAAAGTGCTTTTAGGGATCAATATTATGATTTTGATAACACATTATTAGATATTTATACTGAAATTCCTACTGCCGCTGATAGTTATTCCTACTCCACAACCTCTCAACAATGCGGGAGTGATGGATATAATGGTGAAGGAGATTGTTATAATAGGGAACATACACTACCGCAATCGGTTTGGTCATCTGCCTACCCTATGTATTCTGACGCACATTTTGTATTGCCTACTGATGGAAAAGTAAATGGTGTTCGAGATAATTATCCTTATGGAAAAGTGAATAATGCGTCATGGACTTCTTCAAATGGTTCAAAATTAGGATCAAACTTAAATTCTGGATATTCAGCAGGTTATTCTGGGACGGTATTTGAACCTATTAATGAATTTAAGGGCGATATTGCTAGATGCTTACTCTATTTTGCCACAAGATATGAAGACCAAATAACAAACTGGTCTTACACAATGTTTAACGGTACTTCTAATCAGGTTTTCACAAATACTTTTCTAAATATTCTAATCACTTGGAATAATTTAGATCCCGTAAGTCAATATGAAATTGTAAAAAATCATGCAGTTTATACTTTTCAGGGCAACAGAAACCCATTTATAGATCACCCAGAATATGTTTGTCAAATTTGGTCAGCAGCTTGTTCGACACTTGCTACAGATTCCTTTCAAACGGCTACTATTTCGGTATTTCCAAATCCTACAAATAATCATAGCATTACAATTGAATCAATAAACGAGTTGGACAAAATTCAATTGATTACAGTAAATGGGCAAATTTTAAAGCAAATTACTAATCCTATTTTGCAAAACAAAACCTATACAATTGATAATTTACAACCTGGTTTTTACTTCCTAAAAGTTTTTACGAAAAATGA
Source organism: uncultured Bacteroidota bacterium (assembly GCA_903824755.1). Taxonomy (GTDB): domain Bacteria; phylum Bacteroidota; class Bacteroidia; order Flavobacteriales; family Flavobacteriaceae; genus Flavobacterium. Next base: position 11,540 of record CAIJXW010000087.1, read on the forward strand.
ACAACAAATTACAAAAAAAATACTGGTAAATTAGATTTTTAGAAAAGATTAAACATAAAAAAAAGTCCCAATAACAGGACTTTTTTTGTATTTAATTCTGAATTTAATCATTCATTGAAATTAAAAACTCTTCGTTATTTCTTGTTTTCTTGAATCTATCGTTAATAAAGTCCATCGCTTCAACAGGATTCATATCTGAAAGGTATTTCCTCATAATCCACATACGTTGCAACGTTTTCTCGTCAAGCAACATATCATCTCTACGAGTACTTGAAGATGTCAAATCAATAGCAGGGAAAATTCGTTTGTTAGCAATTTTTCTATCCAATTGCAACTCCATGTTTCCGGTACCTTTAAATTCTTCAAAGATAACTTCGTCCATTTTAGAGCCAGTTTCGGTTAGAGCTGTGGCAATTATACTTAACGAACCTCCGTTTTCTACATTTCGAGCTGCACCGAAAAAACGTTTTGGTTTTTGAAGTGCATTTGCATCAACTCCACCACTAAGTACTTTTCCAGAAGCAGGCTGAACAGTATTATAGGCTCTGGCTAAACGCGTAATTGAATCTAACAAAATAACTACATCGTGGCCACATTCTACTAAACGTTTTGCTTTTTCAAGCACAATATTAGCAATTTTTACATGCTCTTGAGGTTCTCTGTCAAATGTAGAAGCGATTACTTCTCCACGAACACTTCGTTGCATATCAGTAACTTCTTCCGGTCTTTCATCAATCAAAAGAACAATAAGATATACTTCGGGGTGATTGGCAGCAATAGCATTTGCAATGTCTTTCAGCAACATTGTTTTACCAGTTTTGGGTTGGGCAACGATCATTCCACGTTGACCTTTACCAATTGGTGAGAACAAATCGATTATTCGGGTTGAAATTGTGCTTTGTTTTTCGGCCAATTTAAATTTTTCGGAAGGAAATACAGGTGTTAAATGTTCAAATGAAACACGGTCTCGAACTACTTGTGGGTCATGTCCATTGATTTTTAGAACACGAACTAAAGGAAAAAATTTCTCTCCCTCCTTTGGTGGTCGAACAACCCCTTTTACAGTATCTCCTGTTTTTAGACCAAACAATCTAATTTGGGAAGTTGACAAATAAATATCATCTGGCGAAGCTAAATAGTTATAATCTGAAGAACGTAAAAAACCATATCCATCGGGCATCATTTCCAGAACACCTTCACTTTCTATAATCCCATCAAATTCAAAATCAGAATGATTATAATTACTCTTTTTTGATTTGAAATTTGGGTTTTGATTTGGGTTTTGAACATGAGTTTGCTTCAGATTTGCATCTTGCGGCGTTTCAATAATTTGATTATCGACAACCTGATTTTCAACAACTTGTACTTCAATAATAGAAGACTCCTCAATAGGCTCGTCTGCAATTATATTATCAGAAATAGAAATATTTTCAATCTCTGAAATAGCATTTTTTTTGCCTTCGGAAATTGATTTTTTAAAATTTGAATTGTTGTTATCAATAACCGTTTCGATTGAGTTCGTGGTTTTTTTAGTAAACGATGTTTCGTTTCCAAAAGGAAAATAATCAGCTTCTCTTGGCATTTGAGAACTTGTAAAAGGTGACTTTTCTACACCGCCTTGAGTCAATGGTTTTTTATCAGAAATAATTCTAGCCCTTTTTGGCTTCGCTTCTGAAGGCGAAACAGCATTAACTTCTGTTTCTGCTTTAACTTTTGCTTTTTCAATGCTGATTTCGGCTTGAAATTCTAATATTTGAGCAATTAAAGCTTCTTTTTTAACACCGTTGAATTTTATTTTTTTTGTTGCTTTTGCAATTTCTTGAAGCTCAACGAGCTTCATTTCTTTTAATACAGAAATGTCAAACATGAATGTTATTTGAGTTTAAATGAGTTGGATAAAGAATGTGGATAGTGATTGTTTTTATTAAATTTCAATTGTCCGAAGAATGAAGTACTTACAGATTACTTATGCAATATTACAAAAAATAAATTATAATACAATAGTATTTCATAAAAAGAAAATATATTTTTGTAGAAGAAATTACATTAATGATACAAAGAATACAAACTATTTATCTAATTTTAGCTATCATTGTTAGTGGAGTACTCCCGTTTATATTTCCGTTGTGGAAATTAAACAATAACAAAGATTTCTATTTCAATTCAAACCAACTATATACTATTTTGTTTGGATTAAGTACTACTTTGCTAATAATGAGTATCTTATTTTATAAAAAAAGACAACATCAATTTGTTTTGAACAGATTGTCAATGATTTTAAATTTAATTTTATTAGGATTATTTGTTTATTGCTCCCTAAATTTATCTGGAGAAACACTTGCTGTTTCGGAGAAGGGTATTGGAATGTTCCTCCCTATTGTTGCTATCGTTTTGTTGGTTTTGGCCAATAAAGCCATCAAAAAGGACGAAGATCTTGTAAAATCTGTGGATCGATTGAGATAATCCTATAAACTTAGTTTATTAGTGCGAAGGAAACCCGAATGTAAGTTCGGGTTTTTTTGTTCCTCTCCCCAACCCTCTCCGAAGGAGAGGGAGCCGAAAATGGAAAACATTGTCGATGAATTTTATATTACAAAACCAACTGATTACTAATAAACTGATCACTGAACACTACTTCTTCCCTATTTCAATTATTTCCAAATCTTTTATTTTATCCCCATCAATCACGAAACGCAACATAGTTCTAACCTGATGAAAGCCGCTTTTTCCGGCAGCACCGGGATTCATATGCAAAAGGTTGTTTTTCTTGTCAAAAATTACTTTTAGAATATGGGAATGACCACAAATAAATAATTTTGGTGGGTTTGCGGCCATTTCAGCTTTGATCGCCGGATTGTATTTTCCGGGAAACCCACCAATATGGGTAATCCAAACAGCAACTTCTTCGCACATAAATCTATTGTGCAACGGAAATTCCATTCGGGCTTTATCATCATCAATATTACCATAAACGCATTGCAAAGGTTTCATTTTCTTAATCGTATCG
>CAIJXW010000088.1 GCA_903824755.1 uncultured Bacteroidota bacterium
AAGTGATCAAGAAATAAATCAAAAATTAAAAATTTTATTAAAACCATCAACATTTTTGTTGATGGTTTTTTTGTTAAAAAAGTTATCTTTGTTTAATAAAATGAATAAGCATGTATTTTTCGATAATAATACCAGTTTATAATAGACCAGAAGAAATTGAGGAACTACTTAAAAGTTTGTCAGTAACGGATTACAATAATAAATTTGAAGTCGTTATTATAGAAGATGGTTCTTCAGAAACTTGTGAGCATATCGTTCAAAAGTATGAGGGCGAATTAAATATTTCATACTATTTAAAGTATAATTCAGGGCCTGGAGATTCTAGAAATTTTGGAATGAACCTTGCAAAAGGAGATTATTTTATCATTTTTGATTCTGATTGTATAATTCCCCCAAATTATTTATCGATAGTTGAAAAAGAGTTAGAACAAAACTATATTGATTGTTTTGGAGGACCTGACAAAGCACTTGACACATTTTCTCCAATTCAGAAAGCAATTAATTTTGCTATGACTTCCTTTTTGACAACAGGAGGATCTCGAGGAGGTTCCGAAAAAATAACCAAATTTCAACCTAGAAGCTTCAATATGGGGTTGTCCAAAAAAGCCTTTGAAGCATCAAATGGGTTTGGAAATATTCACCCAGGAGAAGACCCAGACTTGACAATTCGCCTTTGGAATCTTGGTTTTGAAACAAAATTATTCTCAAAAGCATTTGTTTATCATAAAAGGAGAATTGATTGGGAAAAATTTTCAACGCAAGTTAATAAATTTGGTAAAGCAAGACCAATATTAAATAGTTGGTATCCAAAATATCAAAAGGCAACCTATTTTTTTCCTTCAATTTTTTGTATAGGATTTATTTTTTCGATAGCCCTTTTGTTTTTTGTTATTGATTGGCCATTAAAACTATATTTTTTCTATTTTTTCATTGTCTTTGTGACTTCTACCCTACAAAACAGAAGTATTCTTGTAGGTTATTTTTCAGTAATCGCTGTTTGGAAACAATTTTTCGGATATGGTTTTGGTTTTTTAGAATCATTTGTGAAGTTAAATATTCTAAAAATGAAACCACAGCTAGCATTTCCAGAATTATTTTTTAAGCCATGACAAAAATAATAGGATTGACAGGCGGAATTGGTAGCGGAAAAACAACGATAGCTAAGTATATTCAATCGCTAAATATTCCAGTTTATATTGCAGACGAACACGCCAAAAATTCTATTGATATTCCTGAAATAAGTAATAAAATTCAGACGCTTTTTGGAAAAAATATTTTGGAGAATGATAAAATAAATCGAAAAAAATTAGCTAAAATAGTATTTAATTCACCAGAGAAACTCAATAAATTAAATCAAATTATTCATCCTGCAGTAAATGTAGATTATAAAAATTGGCTAAAAACCAAAAAAAAATTTCCTTTTGTTTTTAAAGAAACAGCAATATTATTTGAATCTGGAAGTTATAAAGATTGTGATAAAATTATAACAGTTGTAGCACCGTTAGAAACTAGAATTAATAGAGTTATAGATAGAGATAATTGTTCAAGAGAAGAGGTTTTAAATCGGATTTCAAATCAATGGTCAGATGAGATGAAAGCGGAAAAAAGTGATTTCATAATCGAAAATATTGACATTGAAAACACCCACACTCAAATAAATGAAATTCTTAAAAAGTTGTGAATTCAATAATTATTTAGTAATATGTTAATGTTTGGTTAATGTATTAATGCTGTAAATGTTAAATTATTAAATTTGTCTAGATGAATAAGTTGTTTTTCCGATTATTAATTTTGCTAATGAGCCTATCTTTAATAGGCATAATATTAGTGCAAGTATATTGGTTTAATACCTCGTTTCAAAATAATGATGAACAATTTAGGTTTCATGTTCAACAAGTTATAAGTAATGTTGCCGATAAATTACAAAAACAAGAAGCCTTAAATTTTTATGATAAGTACAATCATTTTAAAGACAGTACGGGGAAAGCACCTCAGAAAAATGACTTATTAGAGTTTTATTATGTTCAAAAAAACCCAAGAACTAACGAAACAGTAATATACTCAAATAGTATTATATCTGAAGATTATGGGATTTCTTCAGCGTTCTTTGACAAGAAAAAAGATAGTGTACGATTAAAAAACTTCACTTCAAAACGCACGACAGAGGTTTATAATAATTCAAAAATTGACAATTCTAATTTTCAAAATAACTTATCTCCTGACCTAAAAATTGAAAAATCTGGGAGTTTAGATATTTTAAACGAAGCTCAATATCAAATATTCAAAAAAGATGTTGCTTCGATAATGCCTTTGCAGGAAAGAGTTTCAGTTAAAACAATTAAAAAACTTTTGGGCGAAGAACTTCACGATGTGGGAATTAAAACTCCTTTTGAATTTGGTATAAGCAGTAATGGATTAGCTACAAAAATAAAATCACAACGATTTAGAAATGATAAAAATGCAACTTATTCAATACCAGTTTTTTTGGATATCGATGGAAAGTCGAAGTATAAATTGCTAGTTTCTTTTCCAAATAAGAAAACATTTTTGTTTTCAGAATTAATAGGAATTACAATTTTATCTATTGTGTTTACGTTAATTATTATAATTGCATATTCTAGTGCATTAAATCAATTGGTTCGGCAGCGTCAAATTTCTGAAATAAAAACAGATTTCATAAATAACATGACACACGAGTTTAAAACTCCAATCGCAACCATCAATTTAGCATTAGATGCCATAAAAAACCCGAAAATAATTGACAATAAAGAGAAGGTTCACCGATATCTTCAAATGATTCGAGATGAAAATAAACGAATGCACGCACAAGTTGAAAACGTTTTAAGAATTTCTAAATTAGAAAAAAAGGAATTAGAAATTTCAAAAAAAACATATAATTTACACGATATAATTGAGGAAGCTATAGAACATGTTCATTTAATAATTGAAGACAGAAATGGAATAATAACAACAAATTTAGAAGCAAAACGAACATCAGTTTTGTTAAATGACATTCATTTTACAAATGTAATTGTGAATATTTTAGATAATGCAATTAAATATTCGCCAAATGAGCCAGTAATTAATATTTTCACCGAAAACGTTAAAGATTTTATTATATTAAAAATTAAAGATCAAGGTTCTGGAATGAGTAAAATTGCTCAGAAACGAATTTTTGAAAAATTTTATAGAGAACATACAGGAGACATCCATAACGTTAAAGGTCATGGACTTGGTCTAGCCTATGTGAAAAGAATAGTAGAAGACCACAATGGTCAAATATTTGTAGAAAGCGAAAAAGGTAAAGGAAGTACCTTTATTTTAAAAATGCCACTAATTAATTAATATTATGGAAACAGAAAACAAAAAAATACTTTTAGTTGAAGACGACCAAAACTTTGGTTCAATTTTAAAAGATTATTTGATGCTAAATGATTTTGATGTTACATTAGCAAAAAATGGAATGGAAGGCTTTGAAAAATTTAAAAAAGACAATTTTGATTTGTGTATTTTAGATGTCATGATGCCTTATAAAGACGGTTATACATTAGCAAAAGAAATAAGAGAAAAAAATAAAGAAGTTCCAATTGTATTTTTAACCGCCAAATCCATGAAAGAAGATGTCTTGAAAGGATATAAAGTTGGTGCAGATGATTATCTCAATAAACCTTTTGATTCTGAAGTTTTGCTAATGAAAATTAGAGCAATTATCCAAAGAAAATCTTCCGATACCAAAGCAGATCCGGCAAAATTTGAATTTCAAATAGGTAGATTTCACCTAAATTCTAAGCTTAGATTTTTGACTTATGATCATCGGGAACCTATAAAATTATCTCCAAAAGAAAATGAATTATTGAAAATGTTAATTCTTCACGAAAATGATTTGATGCCTAGAGAATTAGCACTTAATAAAATATGGAGAGATGATAACTATTTCACTTCCAGAAGTATGGATGTGTATATTGCTAAATTAAGAAAGTATTTGAAAATTGATGAAAACGTAGAAATTCTTAACATTCATGGTGAAGGATTTAGACTAGTAGTGAAAAACGCAGCAGTGCCAGCATAAAAAATAACTTATTTTATTAATGCACTCCCAATAATTATCATATTATTGGGGGTGTTTTTTTTACCAATTAATCTCTAAACCAAAACAGTTTTTCCCTTCTTTGGAAATACTGAATACTGATGATTCAATTGAATTGTTTTCATGAATTAATATTGAATCGTTTATTGATAATTCTTTTAAAAAATTCATTTCAAAACTTTTTATTTTTTGATTTAACACTTTGTTTTCAGGCAAATAATCTAAGCACCATTCTAAATACTTGATATTATTTACGTGATTTACTATGTCCAAATCCGAAAGCATCACTTTTTTATTGATCAGGGCTTTATTTTCATTGCTAATACTGATTTTGGAGAATCTTTTGGTGGTTGCTAAAAGTTTAGGAAATAATTCAAAATGAGAATAGGGTAACATTAACGGTTCAGGTCTCCTTTTTTGGGTATTGAAAACTACCCAAAAAGTCTCGGCTCCTAGAATTTTTTCTCCATTTAGATACATTTCTATTGCACGAATGGATCGGGAATCTTCTAGTGAATTAATCCAAGTTTTCACTGTAACGGTATCTTTCCATCTTGGAAGTTTATCTATTTCAACTCGCATTCTACTCAAAACCCAAGCTTGATTATAGTGCTGCATATCCGAAAAGCTGATTCCCCCAATTTCAGAATGTGTAGCCGCCGTTAGCTGAAATAAATTGCATAATTCGGTATATTTTAAATAGCCATTTGGTGTGCATTGGGTAAAATTAATTTCCCATTCTTTGCTGAAAAACGAGGTGAATTGATCAGAAATTGGCATTTTTTAATTTTATATGTTCTATTATTTTATTGATGTCTTGGAAAATGCTAAACCATGCTGTTTCTTCATTACGTTTGAACCATGTCAATTGACGTTTTGAAAATCTTCGTGTATTTTTTTTGATTTCTTCTATTGCAAATTCTATTGTTGTTTTTCCTTCAAAAAAATCAAATAACTCTTTATAACCTACTGTTTGTAGGGCGTTTAAGTTTTTGTTTGAATGTAGTTTTTGGGCTTCTGCCAATAATCCTTCGGCAATCATAAGTTCGACACGCTGATTTATTCGGTCGTAAATCACGTTTCTTTCGGCTTCTAATCCTATTATTATTGGTGTGAAATTTCTAATATTTTTTTTCTTATTAATAAAAGAAGAGTAGGGTTTTCCTGATCCTATACAGACTTCTACAAATCGCATCATTCGTTGTGGATTTTGTAAGGTTTGTGGATTTTCTATTGATAATAAATCAAAATAGGTTGGGTCTAATTCTTTTAATTTTTTTTGTAAAAAGGTAATTCCAAGTTTTTCATAATCAGAATTTACTTGTTTTCGTATGTCGTTTTCAATTTCTGGAAATTCATCAAATCCTTTTAGAATAGCATCTACATATAATCCTGAACCGCCTACTAGGATTGCGTAGTTTGATTTTTTAAAGAGTTCATCTATTTTTGAAATAGCCTCTTTTTCGAAATCGCCAACGGTATAATTTTCAAAAATTGATTTGTTATGAATGAAATGATGTGTTGCTTCTGAAAGTTCTTTTTTGTTGGGAACCGCCGTTCCTATTGACATTTCTTTGAAAAATTGCCGGCTATCGCAAGAAATTATTTCACAACCAAAATGTTTTGCCAATGCAATACTCAAGGAAGTTTTTCCTATTGCCGTTGGTCCCAAGATGGTAATTAAATAGTTCATTTTTTGTTTTTTTAGCCCAGATTGTAGCGTAAAGCCCGGAATGAAAAAAGGTAGTTTTCTCATCAAAAATGAGCGACCAACGGAAGCTTCTTTTTTGATTTAGAAAACAACTTTTTGAATGAGGACTTGAAGCGAAAAGCTGGAAATAGCTCCAAATTTAAAATTTTATTATTTTTAAAAATTTACTTTTTCTAATTTGATTTTGAATAATATTTTTTGTATCCCTATTATTTTGCATTGGGATTATGATGTTTTTTAATATTTCTATTTTATGAATTTGATAGTTTAAATCATAAAAAGTGTAGCCTTTATAGATTCCATTTTCTATCAATACAGCACTTCGTTCGCTGATGGTTCGGCCCTTGTCGGTGACAATCATATTTTGTGTTTCGAAGCTGTTTTTTTGGACAAAATCCTCGACTCTTTTATTGTATTCGTGTGAGGAGATTTCCCCAAGGCACGCACCGTCACACTCTTTTATTTTATATTGAAAGCAGGCGTCTCTTGTTTGATATAAACCCGTTAATTTTTGGCATAATTTATAGGTTGACGTTATTTTGAACAACGCATCTTTTGCTTCTTGAAGTGTCGAAAAAGAGGTGATTTCTTTTTTTCGTCTATCTGTTTTTTGAATTTTAATATTCAAATAGCCTTTTTTATCGGCCTCGATATATAGTGCTAAATTGAATATATTTTTTCTTTGAGCCCTATTATATTTAGGTTTATGTATTTTTATTTCTTCGCTTTCTTTCAATAATGCGATTAATTCGCTTCCTGTTTCTTCAAATTTTACTGAAAACACCTCAGATTGAATTTTTTTCGACTTAGTATCAACGCCCGTAAAATGTTGATTGATTCGTTTTTTTATGTTTTTGCTTTTGCCAATATAGATCAGCTGCCCTTCTTCATTGTGGATATAATATACGCCTGTTTTGGAGGGTAAATTTTCTATTATTGTATTTAATTTTGGAGCAATTCCTTTGAAAATTTCTGTTTTTATCAATTCATTTACGATTACTTTTTCGATGTCTTTTGCTAAAAGTAATTGAAATAATTTTACGGTTGCAAGTGCGTCTCCGCTTGCTCGATGTCTATCTGCCATTGGGATTCCAAGTGCTCGAACTAGTTTCCCTAGACTGTGTGAAGTTTGTTCTGGTAATAATTGTTTCGACAATTCTACGGTGCAAAGGGTTTTTTTATTGAAATCATATCCTAAACGGCGAAATTCTGTTCTCAATATCCGATAGTCAAAAGAGGCGTTATGGGCTACTAAAACACAGTCGTTTGTAATTTCGATTATGCGTTTTGCGACTTCAAAAAACCTGGGTGCAGAACGTAACATTGCATTATTTATGCCTGTTAGTTTGACAACAAAAGGTTGAATAGGAATTTCGGGATTTACTAAACTGATAAATTGATCCACGATTTCGTGACCATCAAATTTATAGATGGCTATTTCGGTAATTCCTTCTTCATTGAATTGCCCTCCAGTGGTTTCTATGTCAAGTATGCAGTAAATGAGTTTAAATTTTATGATTATTTTTTATCGTCCTCCAAAGATACTACTTCCAATGCGAACCATCGTGCTTCCGCATTCAATAGCAAGTTGATAATCTCCTGACATTCCCATAGATAGAATTGAAATCTGCGAATTGAACCCTTTGATTTCATCAAAAATTGATTTTAAATACAAGAATTCTTTTTTGACTTGGTCTAGGTTTTCTGTAAAAGTCGCCATTCCCATTAAGCCTATAATTCTAATATTATTCAAGTTTTTAAATGACTCAGAGGCTAATAAATCATTTAATTCCTTTTCATTCAAACCAAATTTGGTTTCTTCTTCTGCAATGTGAATTTGCAATAAACAATCAATAATTCTATTATTTTTTAAGGCTTGTTTGTTGATTTCTTCCAATAATTTCATACTGTCCACGCCGTGAATTAGTGTCACAAATTTTGCCATAAATTTGACTTTATTCGTTTGAACATGACCAATCATGTGCCATTGAACATCTTTTGACATTGCTTCCCATTTCTCGGTCATCTCCTGAATTTTGTTTTCACCAAAAATGCGTTGACCAGCAGTATAGGCCTCCATTAAATCAGCAATAGGCTTGGTTTTTGAAACAGCAACAAGGACTACTGCTTCAGGTATAGAAGACTTTATTTTGATTAAATTTTCTTTTATTGACATTCAATTAAGAGATAAACTGTTTTGCGATTTTCTCTGCTTTTTTACTTTCGCTATAATCATAGAAGCCTTCACCAGATTTTGATCCTAATTTTCCGGCACGCACCATATTCACTAAAAGTGGACATGGAGCATATTTTGGATTTTTGAAACCATCATACATTACATTTAAAATAGCTAAACACACATCAAGCCCAATAAAATCAGCTAATTGCAACGGCCCCATCGGTTGTCCCATTCCTAATTTCATTACGGTATCAATCTCATAAACGCCAGCAACTTTATTGTATAAAGTTTCAATTGCCTCGTTTATCATGGGCATCAAAATCCTGTTGGCAACAAATCCAGGATAATCATTGACTTCAACTGGAGTTTTTCCTAATTTCTCGGATAAATCCATGATGATTTTTGTAACTTCATCAGAAGTAGTATATCCACGAATAATTTCAACCAATTTCATAATAGGCACTGGATTCATAAAGTGCATACCTATAACTCTCTCAGGGTGAGCAACTACTGATCCTATTTGCGTAATTGAAATCGAAGATGTATTGGTGGCAAGAATAGTATTGTGGGAACAAACTTCATTGAGTTGCTTGAAAATATTTAGTTTTAATTCTACATTTTCAGTAGCCGCTTCAACTACTAAATCAACACCAATAACACCATCTTTTATGTCAGTATAAGTGATAATATTTGAAATGGTTTTTAATTTATCATCTTCAGAAATAGTTCCTTTTGCTACCATTCTATCCAAATTTGTAGCAATAGTTGCCATTCCTTTATCCAATGATTTTTCGGAAACATCTATTAATTTTACAGTAAATCCGCTTTGAGCAAATGTATGAGCAATTCCGTTGCCCATAGTTCCAGCTCCAATTACAGCTATTATTTTCATATTGTATTTATTTTTTAAAACAATCAATTATTTGATAAGCAACTCGAAGGGCGTTTGTTCCATCTTCTAATGTAACGACAGGAGTTGTATTATTATTTATGGCATCAGCAAAAGAGTTTAATTCGTCCAAAATGGCATTATTTTGTTCTATATCAGGATTTGCAAAATAGATTTGCTTTTTGATACCCTCTGCATTTTGCAAAATCATATCAAAATCTCCAGGAACTTCGGGAGCATCTTTCATTTTCACCACCTCACATTTTTTTTCAAGAAAATCAACAGATATATAAGCATCTTTTTGAAAAAAACGCGATTTACGCATGTTTTTCAAAGAAATTCTGCTTGCCGTTAAATTTGCCACACAGCCATTTTCAAATTCAATTCGAGCATTTGCAATATCTGGAGTATCACTAATCACAGAAACACCACTTGCATTGATAAGTTTAACCTTAGAAGGAACAACACTCAAAATAGCGTCAATATCGTGAATCATCAAATCTAAAACCACAGGAACATCAGTGCCACGAGGGTTAAATTCAGCCAGACGATGCGTTTCAATAAACATCGGATTGATAATCATTTCTTTTGTTGCAATAAATGCAGGATTAAATCTTTCTACATGACCAACTTGTCCTTTGACATTATATTCATTTGCAAGAGCAATAATTTCTTCCGCTTCGGCAACAGTATTAGAAATAGGTTTTTCAATAAAAACGTGTTTGCCAGATTTTATAGCCACTTTAGCACATTTGTAGTGAGATAGAGTAGGGGTTACAATATCGATAATATCAACAGCGTGAATCAACTTGGCAATAGTATCAAACTGTTTATAGCCAAATTCGGCCGAAATTTTAGCACCATTTTCATGACTTTCATCATAAAAACCTACAAGTTCATATTTTTCTGATTGCTGTAATAATCGTAAATGTATTTTTCCGAGATGCCCAGCACCTAAAACGCCTACTTTTAACATATAAATCTATTTTCAACAAAAATAGAAATTAATTAAGAATTGGTAATTGATAATTGGTAATTTGTTTTCTATTTTTACAAATAAATTAAAACCAAAATTGAAAGACACTTCAAAACATCAAGGACTCAGAAATCTACTAGCAAAACAACTAGAAGCAAAAGGTATTACAGACAAAAATGTGCTAAGTGCAATCGGGAAAATCCCAAGACATCTTTTTCTAAATTCCAGCTTTGAAGATTATGCCTATCAAGACAAAGCCTTCCCGATTGGAGCTGGTCAAACAATTTCGCAACCCTATACAGTCGCATTCCAAAGTCAATTATTAGAAATAAAAAAAGGACATAAAATTCTAGAAATAGGAACAGGAAGTGGCTATCAAACAGCCGTATTATTTGCAATGGGAGCCATAGTATATTCTATCGAAAGACAAAATGAATTGTTTAAGCAAACCTCTACACTCCTTCCAAAACTTGGAATTCGACCAAAACACCTCTCTTTTGGAGATGGGTATAAAGGACTTCCAAATCACGCCCCGTTTGATAGTATTATCGTAACCGCAGGAGCCCCAATAATTCCAAAACCATTAATGGCACAACTAAAAATAGGAGGAAGATTAGTTATTCCTGTTGGAGCAGAAAATCAAATAATGACCCTATTAATTAGAAAAAACGAAACTCAATTTGAGAAACATGAATTTGGAGATTTTAAATTTGTTCCACTATTAGAAGATAAAAACTAAAAATAAACCCCGAATAATCGAGGTTTATTGACCAATAATACTTAAATATCGCTCTAAACTTTCTTTTTCAATTTGTGCAATAAACATCAAAAAATCATCTTTATTATTTTTTGTTTGAGCCACTTCAAGTGCATTATAATAGTTCATCCTATTGTCATAATCTCCTTTGATATTTGCAATCACATAACCATGTTGCATCAAAATAAGGTTCATCACTAGTCGAGAACTTCTTCCGTTTCCATCAATAAAGGGATGAATAGTAACCAATCTTTCGTGAACTTCGGCAGCCAAAATAACTGGGTGCAGCCTTTTTTTATTGGTTTCAAACCAAATGAAAAAATCTTCCATTTCTTTTGCAACCATAAATGGCTGCGGAGGCAAATGAGAACTTCCTTTTATCATAACTTGGACTTTTCTATATTTTCCAGCGTCTTCTGGATTAATCCCTCTCAAAATTAGATTATGAATATTCAAAACTTCCCGCTCATTCAATATCGAATTTCGCTCCATTAATTGTTTAATATAGGCAATTGCCTCTTGATGGTTGATAGTTTCCAAATGCTCCCTCATGCTTTTTCCAGAAATAGTCAAACCCTCATTTATAACTAAATCAGTTTCACGAAGCGTCATCGTGTTTCCCTCAATTCTATTGCTTTCAAAAGTATATTCCAATTCTAAAGCTTGTGCAATTTTATAACTATCTAATTTTCTAAACGCATCTAATTTAGCTTTTAGAGCATCAATCTCACCTAAAATAACGGTCAAACTATTGGATAATTTTTTCTTGATAATACCGTAGGAGTTTTCTACCTCTTCTCGAACTAAATTCATTGCTTTTATTGCAAAATCATCACTCCCAATTTCATAAAGAATTCTCTCTTTGAGCCAAGCAATCATAAGTGTTTCTAAATCTATTTCTAGAATGGAAGCTAATCTTATTATTTGATCTTTTGTAGGTTTTCTTGAACCGCTTTCAAATTTACTGATCAATGCCTGGTCAATGCCCATTTGTTGAGCTAGCTCTCTGGTTTTTAAGTTTTTTTTCTCTCTAGCGGTTTTTAGTAGCTGTTTCATTTTATTCTTTTTTATGTCAAGACAAATATAGTCATTTTTTTTATGAAAAAAAACTTTTACATCAATATTCTTTTTTTATGCGATCCAAATCTCTCTTTGTATCTTGTTCTTTTAGCGATTCACGTTTGTCATAGGTTTTTTTCCCCTTGCAAAGTCCTATCTCCAATTTAGCCATTCCTTTTTCATTTGTAAATAATTTTAACGGAATGATTGTCAGCCCTTTTGCCTGAACACTTCTAGACAAACCCTTTAATTCTCTTTTGTTTAAAAGCAATTTTCGTTCACTTCTTGATTTATGATTGAATTGATTTCCAAAGGCATACTCCTCAATATAGGTGTTGATTGCAAATAATTCAGTACCGCTAAATTCACAAAAACTCTCCGTTATATTAGCTTTTCCTAGTCGAATAGATTTAATTTCGGTTCCAGCCAAAACAATTCCAGCAGTGTATTTTTCGATAATTTCATAATCGAATTTAGCTCTTTTATTAAGAATGTTGATTGTTTTTAGCATAGCTTTGCAAATGTAGCAACAAATCTAAGAAAGTCCAATATTTTATATTGAAATTGGCATAAAATTCAGATATGGAGAACAATAATTCAAAAAATCCACTTCACGGAATTACCCTTCAAAAAATACTAGAATCATTAATAAATTATTATGGTTTTGATACTTTGGGGGAATTAATAAAAATCAAATGTTTTAATGAAAATCCAAGTCTGAAATCTAGTTTAACCTTTTTAAGAAAAACGGATTGGGCTAGGAAAAAAGTAGAGGAATTGTATATTAAAACGGTATCAAAATTCTAATTTTTATTTATGATTTTTTTTAAGAAGTGAATAGATAACAGTATCTAAAAAAACACCATCATAATATTCATTTTCCAAAATATGGGCCTCTTTGATAAAGCCATTTTTTTGCAAAACTCTCTCAGAAGCTATATTTCTCGGATCAATATTTGCTTCTATTGAATGCAACTTCATTTCATTAAAACCAAATTCTATAATAACCCTAACCGCTTCAGTAGCAATTCCTTTTCCTTGGATTTCAGGAAGTAGCATATACCCAATTTCAGAACGATAATGTTCGTGCTTCGTTCTATAAAATCCTATAATTCCCACTATCTTCGTGTTTCCTTTTATTGTTATTCCCCAATTTATTACTTCATTTTTTTCTATTCCAGAATCAATCAAAGCCAAGTGTTCGATAGCTTCATCAAGATTTTTTACCAAAGGGCGAGGAATATATTTCATAGTTTCGGCATCAGAACGCAATTCAAAAATCTCTTTTACATCGTTATTATCTATTCGGCGGAGCAATAAACGATCTGTTTCTAAATTCGGAAATGGATTGAAATTGAGGACTAACATACTATATATCTATAAAATTTCTATTGAATATTCGGATTGAAATTGTTCCTTAATTCCAATAATTTGAATTCCCTCTTTTTCTAATAATTCCCCCGAATTTGTCATCGTATCGGCATATCCAAACCAAGGCTCTATGCAAACATAAGGTGCTTTTTGTTTTGTCCAGATCCCCAAAGAAGGGAAGCCATCAAAATTAACTTTCAGAAACGGAACCTTATTTTCGAAAATAGTAATTGATTTAGATTCTAATTTTTTAAAAATTAACGCATCATTTTCAAATAAAGAATAGGAGAGTGGCAAACGATTTTCTTTCATTGGCAAGGAAACAGTTTCGTTATCTATTAAATCTTTTTTGAGTTGTGAACAATCTAATATTTCTGATTTCTCAAATGCCAATTCATAGATTTCAAATTTATTTGGCAATGCAAATCCAGGATGTCCGCCAATCGAAAAAGGCATATCAAAATTATTAGAATTGATGACTTTATATCCAATTTTTAAAACCGAATTTATCAGTGTATAACTAATTTGTAATTCAAATTTAAAAGGATATTTTTCTAATGTTTCTTTATTGTGTGTTACTGAAAAAATTACTTTTTCTTTTGATTTTTCAATAACATTAAAGTCCATTTGATGTGCAAAACCATGCCGAAGCATAGAATATGAATTGCCTTTATAGGAATATTTATTTTCTTTTAAACAACCAACAATTGGAAATAAAATTGGCGAATGCTTTCCCCAAAATTCAGGATTTCCTTCCCAAATAAATTCTCTTTGTGCATTATTTCGCAATGAAATCAGTTCAGCACCTTTGTGATTAATTTGTGCAATTAATTTGGCGGATTTTAGTATTGTTATCAATGTAATTCGTATTTTTGGTGGTCTTAATTTTAAATATGTTTTAAACATAAAATAGCTACTAAAAAAAATATTTTAGTAAGTAAGTAACAAAGTAATAGAATTATAGTCTGTAAATTAATAAAAAATTAAAAAAAATGAAAAAACAATTCTTTAAAACCATTTTTGCTTTCGTGTTTATCTTTGGAAATGTCGTTATCAGCGCACAAGAAGTTTCGACATCACCTGAAAAAAGCAATTATAATTATCATGATGCTTTTGCACCTAATTTTTATACAAAAAATGGAACTTCAACGCGTTCTGCAAGTGGGCAACCAGGAGAAAAATATTGGCAAAACAGAGCCGATTATCAATTAACTGCAAATTTGAACGAGACCAATAGTGAAATTTCAGGTTCTGAAATTTTAACTTATACAAACAATAGTCCAGATAAATTATCCTTTCTTTGGATGAATTTAGATCAAAATTTGTTCAAATATGATTCACGTGGAAATGCTGTTATTCCCGTTTCTGGGAGTAGAAATGGTGCCGATGGAGAAATTTTTGACGGAGGTCACAAAATTAAATATGTAAAATCAATAATCACATCTCAAGGAAAAACCATCGAAAAAGAACTGAAATATGAAATTTCAGATTCTAGAATGAAAATTATTTTGCCACAAGGACTAAATGCAAATGGTGCTAGCGTTAAACTAAAAATTGAGTTTTCTTATATTTCACCAAAATATGGTTCGGATAGAACAGGAGTATTAGAAACCAAAAACGGAAAAATATTTACAATTGCACAATGGTATCCTAGAATGTGCGTATATGATGATATTCGAGGCTGGAACACACTTCCATATTTGGGAGCCGGTGAGTTTTATTTAGAATATGGAGATTTTGATGTGAAAATTACCGCTCCAGCAAGTCACTTAGTAGTTTGTTCTGGCGAATTAGTGAATCCATCAGAAGTATATACAGCCACCCAACAAAAACGTTGGATTGAAGCAGCAAATAGTGATAAAACGGTCATTATTCGTTCAGGTGATGAAATCACAGATGAAAATTCTCGACCAAAAGGAAAATCAACATTAACTTGGCATTTCAAAATAAAAAATTCTCGCGATGTATCTTGGGCATCATCAGCTGCTTTTATAGTAGATGCTGCCAAAATTAATCTACCAAGTGGAAAAAAATCAATAGCAATATCTGCCTATCCAGTTGAAAGTTCAGGAGATGACGCCTGGTCAAGATCAACAGAATATACAAAAGCATCAATAGAAAATTATTCAAAAAGATGGTTTGAATATCCTTATCCTGCGGCCACTAATGTAGCTGGAAATGAAGGCGGAATGGAATATCCTGGAATCGTTTTTTGTGGTTGGGAATCAAAAGGAGAAGGATTATGGGGCGTTACCGACCATGAATTTGGTCACATTTGGTTTCCAATGATTGTGGGGTCAAATGAACGATTATTTGCTTGGATGGACGAAGGTTTTAATACGTTTATCAACTCTTTGAGTTCTTTAGATTTCAACAATGGCGAGTATAAAACTCCAAAGACGGATATGCACCTAATGGCAGGAGCTTTTACTACCCCAAAAATAGAACCAATAATGACGGCACCAGATGGTTTAAAAGAAGCCAATCTTGGAATTTTGGCCTATTATAAACCAGGCTCTGGACTAACAATGTTGAGAGAACAAATTTTAGGCGAAGCTCGATTTGATGCTGCATTTCGGACGTATGTTGAGCGATGGGCTTTTAAACACCCATCACCAGATGATTTCTTTCACACAATAGAAAATGTTGCTGGCGAAGATTTAAATTGGTTTTGGAGAAGCTGGTTTGTCAATAATTGGCAATTAGATCAAGCGGTTACAAAATTGAAATATATTAAAAATGACCCAACAAAAGGAGCAATTATCACAATAGCTAATTATGAAAAAATGCCTATGCCCGTTGTGATTGACATCAAATTTAAAAGCGGGAAAGTTAGCCGTGTGAAATTACCAGTAGAAATTTGGCAAAGAAATAATGAGTGGACCTTTAAAAATGCTTCAACCGAAGAAATCGATACTATAACAATAGATCCGGATCATGTTTTTCCAGATATTAATTCATCAAATAATGTTTGGAATTCATCAAAAAATGAAATTGAAAAAGCAATTATTTTAGATGGTTATCTAGGGAAATTTTCAAGTAAAGTAATTCCAATTGAAATTGAATTTACAGAAGAAGATGAGAGGATTGTAATGAACGCATCAGGACAACCAAAATTACCCTTGGAAACTGTTGAAAAAGATAAATTTGCCTTTGAACAAGCAGGATTAGTAATTCAATTTAATGCAAATCAAAGTGAATTTACCCTTCAAATTAATGGACAAAGCTTCTTATTCTCAAGAAAACAATAAATAATTTCACACCATAAAAAAACACCAATTAAAGTTGGTGTTTTTTTATGGTTTTTATGATGGAATTTGTTGGCTCAGGCAATGCAAAGTGCCAAATCCCCATATTAAATCAATTGCACTTATTCCAATAATTTCCCTTTCTGGGAAGCATTCAGCAATAATATTAAGCGCTTTTCGGTCATTTATATCATTAAATGTGGGTACTAAAACACATTTATTGAGAATCAAGAAATTTGCGTAACTCGCTGGTATTCTAATGCCGTCAAATATTAATTTTTTTGGCATAGGTAACAAAAAGATGTTTGGAGATTTTCCGTTTTCTAATTTGGAGTTTCGCAGAATTTTTATGTTTTCTTGAAGGACATGATAGTTTTGGTCATTTTTGTCGGTTTCCTCTACGGTTATTATCGAATTGTCATTTACAAATCTGCATAAATCATCAATATGACCATGCGTATCATCTCCCTCAATCCCATTTTTCACCCAAATAACATTAGTTATACCTAAATATTCTTTGAATATTGCTTCATAATCTGTTTTGGAAAAATTATGATTTCGTACTTGTATTGTCGGATGCATCAAGCATTCTTCAGAAGTAATTAGCGTCCCTTTTCCGTTAACATCGATTGCCCCACCTTCCAATATTACTGCTTTTCCGTTGAAGGTGACTTGCGTAATTGGAATGTTTAAAAACGTGGCAACAATTCCTGGAACCCATTTGTCTAATTGGAAGTTTTTGTATTTTGCCCAACCATTAAAGTTAAAATCTAAAGCTTCATTTTTTGTTCCGTTTTTTACAATAATTGGACCTGAATCACGCATCCAACTTCGATTTGTTTTATGAATAATAAACGAAATTGCATCTAAATTCACATGAGCTAGGAGCAACATTTTATTCACTTTTTCTTGAAGTTTTTCATCAGAAACGATTAAAAATACCTTTTCATAAAAAGATATTTTTTTTATAAATTCGACAAAAGCCCATTGAATTGCTTCATATTTTCCAGGCCAGTCATTTCCGTTATGAGGGAAACAAAGCAAAATACCTTCTTGTTTTTCCCATTCGGCAGGAAATCTTCTATTTGATGAATTTGCCATTATTCGATAGCTCTTTTTGTGATATCTCCAAACGCATCAATTCTTCTATCTCTCAAGAATGGCCAATTTTGACGAACGTTTTCTTGTAAATCTAAATCTACTTCGGCCATAATTATTTCCTCTCTATCATGAGAGGCCTGAGCCAATATTTCTCCTTGTGGCCCAGCAATAAAAGAAGAACCCCAAAACTGAATCCCAGCAGTATCGGGAAGGTATTTTTCTAAACCAATTCTATTTGCAGCAGCAACATAAACTCCATTCGCAACCGCATGACCTCTCATAACATTCATCCAAGCTCCATGCTGATTCTCGCCAAATTCCTCTTTTTCTTGTGGATGCCAACCAATAGCCGTTGGATAAAACAAAACCTCTGCACCTTGAAGAGCAGTCAATCTTGCGGCTTCTGGAAACCATTGATCCCAGCAAATTAAGGTGCCGATATTTCCTTTTTTGGTCAAAAAAGATTTAAAGCCTAAATCTCCTGGTGTAAAATAGAATTTTTCATAAAAATGTGGATCGTCAGGAATGTGCATTTTTCTATATAATCCTGCCTCGCTACCGTCAGTATCAATAATATAGGCACTATTGTGATATATTCCAGCCATTCTTTTTTCAAAAAAAGGAACAATAATTACCACACCTAATTCTTTGGCTAATTTGCTAAATGCAGTAAATGAAGTACTATATAATGGCTCTGCAAGCGAAAAATTAGCAACATCTTCGCTTTGGCAGAAATAATGACTACTATATAATTCTGGTAAAGAAATAACCTCGGCACCTTTATTTGCAGCTTCTTTTACCCAAGACAAACATTTCTCTAAATTTTTTTCGGCTGTGTCGTTGAGATTTAATTGAACAACAGCTATTTTATATTTATTGGACATTCCTTCTAATTTAGATTGCAAAAATAGGTATTTTTATAAAGAGTTGCGAAAAACTGAAATGGAAAAAATTATTCTGTTATTATTCCTTTGAAATTATTGTCTTTAGTAAATATTTCTTTTTGAGTATTTTTATTTATAATTAATTAACTTGTTTTATTAAAATTCAACCTTGAGCAATTAATTATGACCTCTGAATTACTTCTCACGATTTAGTTGTGAAATTATACAAGTTAATAGCAATATAATTTTAACTTTGTTAGCTTATTTCAATTAATAAATAAAGACACAAGTTCTGATTGTATCCTATTTACAAGGACATAACTTCTATTAAAAAAACAAAATGACACTATTTAATTCTATTTTCGGTAAAGCAAAGGAAGAGGTGCAATCTTCCAAAATAAATTGGATTTCCTTAACTAATATTCAGCAACTAGACGAGATAATGTCTGAATCTGAAAACAAATTAGTTGTTATTTTTAAGCATAGCACACGGTGTAGTATTAGTCGTATGGCGTTAAAACAATTTGAAAATGATTTTGACTTGGATTCTAAAGTTTCGCTTTACTTTTTAGATTTATTAAATTACAGGAATATTTCTGCTTCGGTTGCTATTTCTGAAACATCTATTGCATCAACATCTGAGTTAATTTTTGAACTTATTGAACAGAGTGGAAATGGTGAATCTTTAGATCAGGATATAGCACGATATATTTATTTAGGCATTATGACAGATACTGGTTCTTTTCGTTTTCCATCTGTTTCAGCGCGTACACACGAAATCGCATCAAAATTATTAAACACTGGACTTGCACATGCTCAAATTCATGAATCTATTTTTGATGTTAATTCCTTAGATCGAATAAAATTAAAGTCATACGCCATCGTTGAAAAACTGGAAGTATTAAAAGAATCACCCATTGGGATTATCACTTTGGAAAATGCCG
>CAIJXW010000089.1 GCA_903824755.1 uncultured Bacteroidota bacterium
ATATATGGCTGGAAATAGTATTGGAACACTTTATAGACTAACTACATTTGGAGAATCTCACGGTGCCTCTTTGGGTGGAATTATTGACGGTTGTCCTCCAGGTTTGGAAATTGATTTTGAAGCCATTCAAATAGAAATGAATAGAAGAAAACCAGGACAATCAACTATTGTAACTCAAAGAAAAGAAGATGATGAAGTTCAATTTCTATCGGGAATTTTTGAAGGAAAAACTACAGGTACTCCAATTGGATTTATTATTCCAAACACAAATCAAAAATCAGAAGATTATTCACATATAAAAAATAATTATAGACCAAGTCATGCCGATTTTGTCTATGAAAAAAAATATGGATTACGTGATTATCGAGGAGGAGGAAGGAGCTCTGCTCGGGAAACTGCTTGTAGAGTAGTGGCAGGAGCTTTGGCAAAGCAAATCATTAGTGATATTAAAATAAATGCATATGTGTCCTCTGTCGGAGCTATTAATTTAGAAAAATCATATCAAGAATTAGATTTTACAAAAACTGAAAATTATCCAGTTCGATGTCCAGATGAAACAACTGCAATTGAAATGGAACAGCATATTTTGGATATTAAAAAAATGGGAGATACCATTGGAGGTGTGATTTCGTGTGTGATTCAAAATGTTCCTATTGGGCTTGGCGAACCCGTTTTTGATAAATTGCATGCCGAATTAGGCAAGGCAATGCTTTCCATTAACGCTGTTAAGGGATTTGAATATGGAAGCGGATTTTGTGGATCTAGCATGAAAGGGAGTGAGCATAATGATTTATATAATGAAGAAGGAACTACCAAAACAAATAGATCAGGTGGCATTCAGGGCGGAATTTCGAACGGCATGGATATTTATTTCCGAGTGGCTTTCAAACCTGTGGCAACAATTATTCAAAAACAAGACACACTAGATTCAACAGGTGAAATTGTTGAAATGCAGGGCAAAGGGAGACATGATCCCTGCGTTGTTCCTCGAGCTGTTCCGATTGTAGAAGCAATGGCAGCAATTGTCTTAGCCGATTTTTTTCTAATTAACAAAACCTATAAATAAAAAACGATAATGATTGAAACTGATAAAAAGAAGCAAAAAATAACAGGAAATTTGACTTTTCAAATTTTAATAGCCATGATTTTTGGAGCTATTCTTGGAGTTATTGTCCATAATAATTGGTCTGAAGAAACAGCAAAAGAATTTAGCACCTATATAAAAATACTTGCCACAATATTCATTCGATTAGTTCAGATGATTATTTCTCCTTTAGTTTTCACTACTTTGGTGGTGGGGATTGCAAAACTAGGCGACATCAAAGCCGTTGGTCGAATAGGAGGAAAAGCGATGGGTTGGTTTTTTACGGCTTCCTTTATTTCACTATTAATAGGAATGTTTTGGGTAAATATTTTGGAACCTGGAGTTGGACTTCATCTGGCAAATATTGATGTTGCCACCGCTTCGGAAGTGACTGAAAAAACACATAATTTTTCGGCTCAAAACTTTATAGAACACATAATACCAAAAAGTATTTTTGAAGCAATGTCTGGAAACGAAATATTACAAATCGTTATTTTTTCTATTTTCTTCGGATTAGCGGCTGCTTCAATTGGCGACCATGCAAAACCTGTTATCAATGCTTTGGACAAAACATCTCACATTATTCTAAAAATGGTAAATTATGTTATGAAATTTGCACCAATTGGAGTATTTGGAGCTATTGCAGGTGTTTTTGCTATTCGCGATCTCAACGAATTAGTATTTACATACATCAAATTTTTTAGTTCTTTTCTTGTTGGAATTGCTTCTTTATGGGTTATTTTATTACTTGTAGGTTTTCTTTTTTTAGGAAAAAGATTAAAATTACTTTTAAATCATATTGTCAGTCCTCTAATTATTGCCTTTGGTACAACCAGTAGCGAGGCGGTTTTTCCTAAATTGACTGAAGAATTAGAACGCTTTGGTATAAAAAATAAAATAGTTTCATTTATGCTTCCCCTTGGTTATTCGTTTAACCTTGATGGCAGTATGATGTATATGACTTTTGCGAGTATTTTTATAGCACAAGCCTACGGAATTCAATTAGAAATTGGGACTCAATTGATTATGCTTTTGGTATTAATGTTAACCAGCAAGGGAATTGCAGGTGTTCCTAGAGCAAGTCTAGTAGTTGTTGCTGCAACTTGTGGCATGTTCAAAATTCCAATTGAAGGAATTGCATTAATTCTTCCGATAGACCACTTTTGCGATATGTTTCGAAGTGCCACTAATGTTTTAGGAAATGCTCTTGCTACTTCAGTGGTTGGAAAATGGGAAAAAGAATAGTTTTTTTTATAAAAAAAATTGAAAATAGCAATTATTTCATATTGTATAATTTTTTATATTTGTTTTATTATTAACTAATTAAACCAATATTTATGAAAAAAATTTTACTTTTAATTGCTATTTTATTTACATTACAGGGTGTTAATGCTCAATCAGATTTTTATGAAGCATTGACTTATGATGGTTCGTATTCAGGAAATGGAAGAGCTCCACAAGGAACAAAAACTTTCAATCGTTCCGTTTGGCTTATTACGGCAGCTGAAATGTCAGGGGCTGGATTTGTTTCGGGTGATGTAATTAACTCTTTAGGGTTTTTATATATTAGTGCTCAAAACATAACTACAACAAGTACTTCATATACAGTTTATTTGCAAAACTCAACAGATGCTACAAATACAAAAAGCACTACTTGGGGAACTGCAATTACAGGAATGACAACTGTTAGCAACGCAAATATTACAATTCCAGCTTCTATTGGGGCTGTTAATTTCCCGTTTTCTGGAGGATCAACTTTCACTTATAATGGTGGGTCACTTTATGTAGCATTTGATTATCAAAATTCAGGAACTATTGCTACAACTGGAAATTCAGCGGGTTGTGAAACAACTTTAACAGGAGGGATTTTGACCGCAATGGCAACTACATCAACAGCTCCTACAACTCTAGCTGCATCTCTATACAGACCCCATACTATTTTGGGTAAAGCTGTCAGTTGTGCGAGACCTACAACATTAACTCCTTCAGGTGAAACTTTAAATAGTATTAACCTTACTTGGACAGGAACAGGTTCTGTATTTAGTATAGAATATGGACCACAAAATTTTACTTTAGGTACAGGTACAGCAGTAAATAGTATTTCAGGTTTTAATACTGTTATCAGTGGGTTAAATCCAAGTTCAACGTATGACTTTTATGTTAAAACAAATTGTGGTGCAGGAAGTGTAAGTACGTGGAAATGGTATCCACATTATACTACTTTCCAACCTTCAAATTCTCCTTATTCAACGAGCTTTGAAAATTATGACTTTCCTTTTATTGGTTGGTCTATTCCATCAAGTCCAACAACAGCATCAAGCGATTGGTCAATTGGTAATTATGGAGCTGGTGCATTAGTTCAAGATGGAATATATTCAGTAGTTTCTGTAACTCCTGCAGCAGCAGCAGCA
>CAIJXW010000090.1 GCA_903824755.1 uncultured Bacteroidota bacterium
AAGATTACAAATAGAAAGAAAAGCACAATATAAAGATGGAATTTCGCACTTATGTCATTTATTAGGAATTGTTATTGGAGCTGTATCTATAATTTTTGACAGAAATATTAAAAAATATCTACTGGTTTAAGTTTTCTCACTTGAAAAATACTCCTTTTTTGTAGTGGTAGTAAGGCTTGGCGTGTCTATAGATGTCAACTTCCTCACTTGAGCAATTTTTCAATTTTAAACATTAAAAACCCCTTAATACTTGAATATTAAGGGGTTGTAGTGTAGCGAGAGAGAGATTTGAACTCTCGACCTCAGGGTTATGAATCCTGCGCTCTAACCGACTGAGCTACCTCGCCAAAGTGTTGCAAGAATCCTTGCAACGCGGGTGCAAATATAAAATTTTAATCATAGGTTTCAAACATAAAACAAGAAAATAATTTATTTTTTAAAAATGCTTTTTTATTCCTATAATAATCTATATATTTCCGAAAAATAATAAACTGATAATAATGGACGAAAAAATAAAATATGAACTAGAATTCCCGCTAAATTCTTCCCCGCAATTATTGTTTCAATACATATCAACCCCTTCTGGTTTGTCCGAATGGTTTGCAGACAATGTCAATTCTAGAGGCGAGTTTTTTACGTTTATCTGGGACGATTCAGAAGAAAAAGCACGACTTTCTTCTAAAAAATCAGGCGAAAAAGTTAAGTTTCGATGGATTGACGAAGATAATAAAGACACAGATTATTATTTTGAACTACGTATTCTAGAGGATGAAATAACAAAAGATGTTTCCTTGATGGTTACTGACTATGCGGTTGAGGCTGATATTGATGAAGCACGTTTGCTATGGGAAAATCAAATTTCTGATTTAAAACATGTTATTGGTTCTGTCTAAATTTGCATTTGAATACTTATATTTGTCACGCCCATAAGCGTGACTTTTTTTATATGATAAATTTTAATGGTACTTTAGTTTCTCAGGATCTTCAACTTTCGGTAAATAATCGAGCTTTTCTATATGGCGATGGTGTTTTTGAAACAATCAAAGTCGTTAATAATAGTATTTTGTTTCTTGAAGATCATTATTTTAGATTAATGTCTTCGATGAGAATTGTTCGCATGGAAATTCCTATGAATTTTACTTTAGAATATTTGGAAGAGCAAATACTAAATTTGGTTCGTACCAATAATTGTGAATCTTCGGCTAGAATTAGATTTTCTGTTTTTCGGAATCAAGGTGGGTTCTATTTGCCAAGCGACAATACAATATCTTTTGTTATTCAGTCATTTGAACTACCAAATAAGCACTATTTTTTAGAAGAAAAACCCTATAAAATTGAATTATATAAAGATTTTTATGTGACAAAACACTTGTTGTCCACCATAAAAACGACTAATAAAATGATTCATATTACAGGTAGTATTTTTGCAAAAGAAAACGGCTATAATAATTGTCTGCTTTTGAACGATAGCAAAAACATAACAGAAGCTCTGCAAGGAAATATTTTTATGGTACTTGATGGAAAACTTATCACGCCCCCAATTTCAGAAGGGTGCCAAAACGGGATAATGAGAAAGCAATTGATAGCTCTGGCAAAAAACAAAATAAATTTGAAGGTTGAAGAAGAAATTATATCTCCTTTTGATTTACAAAAAGCGGATGAATTATTTATTTCAAATGTTATAATAGGCATTCAATCCATAACGAAATATCGCAAAAAGGAGTATGATAATCCAATCGCGAAAGAGTTAATTAGTTATCTCAATGAATTAATTTAGTGAAGGATCTTCTGGAGAACAAGCCCAAATTTCATAATCACCACCAATTTCATTAATTTTTTTCTCCCACAAATTACTAATCGATTTATTTAAGATTTTGTTTTTTTGAACATTTTCCGAAACAATCCAAGCGTTATTTTCCATTTCGTTCTCTAATTGTTGTGGGTGCCACCCAGAATATCCAAGAAAGAAACGCACATTTTCTTTTTTAATAACACCACTGTTTATCAGGTTTTTTGTCGCTTCATAATCGCCACCCCAAAAGATGCCGTCCGAAATTTCGATACTTCCAACAATGATTTCTGGAATGTTGTGAATAAAATATAAATTGTTTTGTTCAATTGGACCGCCATTATATATTGTAAACGAAGCATAAATTTCTGGAACTATTTCGTTGAGCTTATATTTTAATGGTTTGTTGATAATAAATCCTACAGAACCCTCTTTATTATGTTCGGCTACAAGGATTACGGATTTTTCAAATGGGAATTCTACTTTTGGATTTGGCTCTGCAATTAGCAAAT
>CAIJXW010000091.1 GCA_903824755.1 uncultured Bacteroidota bacterium
GTAAAAAAAAACTCCTTAATTTCTTAAGGAGTTTTTGTGGGCGATGAGGGGTTCGAACCCCCGACCCCCTCGGTGTAAACGAGGTGCTCTGAACCAGCTGAGCTAATCGCCCTGAATGCGAGTGCAAATATAGACTACTTTTTTATATATACAAGCATTATTTTAAAAAAATTATAATATTTCAGAGACTATAAAATTACTGCCGCCAATATAGATAAAATCGTTTTGATGTGCCATTTCTCTTGCCTTTTGATAAGCAGCTGTTACAGAATTATATACTGAGCCAATAAGATTATATTGGGCTGCTTTTGTTTGCAATTGAGTTGCATCTAAGGCTCTCGAATTTGCGGGTTGGCAAAAATAATAAATAGCTTCTTTTGGAAATAATGGCAATAAATCGTCCATGTTTTTATCGTTTACAAATCCTAAAACGATGTGAAGCGTGTCGTATTTTTGTGTTTTCACTTGCGATAATACTATTTCTAGTCCATGAGCATTATGGGCGGTATCGCAAATTGTTTTTGGTGAAACCTCTAATTCCTGCCATCTCCCTTGAAGTTTTGTGTTTACAATTACGTTTTCAAAACCTATTTTTATTATGTCTTCCGTAATTTTTATGGCATCAAATTCTACTAAAACGCGAAGCGTTTGAACAACTGTTTTCTTATTTTTTTTTTGATAATTCCCTAGCAATGCTGATGGGAATGTACTCGAAATTAAATCGGAAGCAAAGAATATTTTTGATTTGTTTCGAGTCGCTTTTTCCGAAAAAATTATTTTTGTTTCATCTGTATATTCTCCAATCACTACGGGAATGTTGGGTTTGATGATGCCTGCTTTTTCGGTTGCGATTTTAGCAATTGTGTTTCCTAAAAATGCGGTATGGTCAATTCCTATGTTTGTTATCACTGATATTAATGGAGAAATAATGTTGGTGGCGTCTAATCTTCCGCCTAAACCAACTTCTATCACTGCGATTTCTACTTTTTCGTGAGCAAAATAATCAAAAGCCAAACCGACAGTCATTTCAAAAAAACTTAAGTCGGTTGTTTCAAAAAAATCTTTGTGTTGGGCTATAAATTGGCAAACATATTCTTCCGAAATTTCGTTACCATTTATCTTAATTCGCTCTCTAAAATCCTTCAAATGGGGCGAGGTATAAAGCCCTACTTTATATCCAGCTTCCTGCAATACGGACGCTAGAAGGTGAGAGGTCGAGCCTTTTCCATTGGTTCCAGCAACGTGAATACAACGTATTTTCCTTTCAGGATTTCCGAGATATTCGCATAATTTAAGTGAGTTTGTAAGGTCTTCTTTATAGGCAGATGCACCTTGAAATTGATATACGGGCAGTTTGCCGAACATCCAATTTACTGTTTCTTGATAGTTCATCACAGGTATTATTTCAACTTGAAACTATAAATTATTTTTCCAACTTGTTTTTCGGGGGCATCAGAGTCTGATTGCCATTTAGTATTCATTGCGGCAATTTTTGCTTGGTCTAATAGACATTTTGCAGCATTTGTAGTGCCTCGAACTCCTGGATTTGCACTAATTACTCGCCCAGATTGATCGACTGATATTTGTACAACCACCACGCCTTGCTCATCACAAACATAATTGGGTTGTGGTTTGTTTATGGCTTTTCTGTTTCCAAGTTGATAATTTCCGTTACCGTTTCCATTGCCATTTCCTGTCCCCGTTCCATAACCACTTCCGCTGCCTAAACCTTGTCCAGAGCCATTTCCGCCACCACTTCCTGTCCCGTTTCCGCCACCGCCATTATATCCTGTGGCATTCGTGTCGCCATTTGATTTTCCTTTATTACCGGCGGCTTTATCGTTTCCATCACCAGAATTATTACTGCCGTTCAATAAATTTGACAACGCATCTGTTGCCGATTTTGAAGGTTTCGGAACCGTTTTCGGAACTATTTTCTCAACTTCTTTTTTTACAGGTTTTTCGACAACTTTTTTAACTTCTGCAATCGCAGGAGCTTCTTCGTTTTCCGAAACTACTATTTCATCATTTATTTTGCTCTCGGGTTCTGTTTCTGGGGTTGATGCAACGACTTCTTTAGATTCAAAATTGTCGCCCGAACCCAAATCGCTGTTTCCAAAATTGACTGCAATTTCGCCACCACCACCGCCACCTTCCAAAATTGGGAGGGTAACTTGATTTGAAGTTGTCAAAAAATAAAACAACAGAAATAACAGCAAAAAACTAATTGCTGTTATTAAAAACGATTTTTTCTCTTCTTCAGTTTCTAAAATTCTCATCTAAAAAATAACTATTACACAATAACGAATATAATTAGTTTTAATTGCTTTTGAGGATATTCAAAAAAGTTAAACTAACTGTTTTAGTGCAATTTCAAATGCTGTTGCACTAATATTTGTTTTAGAAGAACGAATTGAATGTGCCTTTTCTATTGCTTTTCTGATGGTTTCTGAAGTGTCCATAAAAATAGATTCGTCTGTCATTTGCACTTTCTTTTCCATAAAATAAGCAAATACTCTTGCCATTCCGCAATTTGAAATAAAATCTGGAATCAAACTAATTTTTTGATCTACGTTTTCCATAATTGGACCAAAGAAAATAGCCGAATCGGCAAACGGAACATTGGCTCCACAGGAAATCACTTCCAATCCTGAGGCAATCAATTGATCGATTTGGTCTTGTTTTACTAGTCTTGATGCCGCACATGGCGTAAATATTTCAGCCCCAATTGACCAGATTTTTTGATTTATTTCCTCAAATGGAATCATGTCATTTGCCACCAATTTATTTCCGTCTTTATTCAAAAATAAGGTTCTTATTTCTTCAAATGTAAATCCGTTTTCATTGATTATTCCGCCATCTCTGTCAATTATTCCAACAATTTTTGCTCCCATTTCAGCTAGGTAAAAAGCGGCAGCCGAACCTACATTTCCAAAACCTTGAACAATCGCTTTTTTTCCTTTAATATCACCGCCGTAAATAGAATAATAGTGGCGTGCTGCTTCTGCAACACCATAGCCAGTAATCATATCTGCAATGGTGTATTTTCTAAAAACATCTGGCGAAAATTTTGGGTTTTCTATCACTTTTACTACTCCTTGACGCAATTGCCCAATTCGGTTAATTTTGTCAGCTTCAGTAGGTTTGAAATGCCCATTAAAAACGCCTTCTTGCGGGTGCCAAACACCACATTCTTCTGTCATTGGTATCACTTCATGAATTTCGTCAACATTCAAATCGCCTCCAGTGCCATAATAACTCTTTAATAATGGCGAAACGGCTTTGTACCAACGTTGCAAAACGCCTTTTTTTCTAGGGTCATTTGGATCAAAATTTATACCCGATTTTGCTCCACCGATAGCAGGTCCCGAAACCGAAAATTTCACTTCCATAGTTTTTGCCAATGACAAAACCTCATTCATGTCCAATCCTTTTCGCATTCTTGTTCCGCCCCCAGCAGCTCCTCCTCGAAGGGAGTTTATCACGGTCCACCCCTCAGCTTCTGTTTCGCTATCTTTCCAATTAAAAATAATTTCTGGCTTTTTATTCTCAAATTTCTCTAGTAAATCTTTCATCTTTTATATTTAATTTAATCTGTCGTAAAGGTACTTTTTTTAGTTGTAATTTTTAGTATTATAAATTATTCCAGAACTATGGTCTTTTTTTGCTCCAGTATAACTTTTCAAAACATTGATTTCATCACGAAGTTTCAAAACCCCAAGCAATCCAAAAAGCAAGGCTTCTTTATATTCAATACTCTTTTTTGAAGGAATAATAATTTCCATTTCAGGCAAATGACACGCTATTCTTTCAATCAAATAATCATTATATGCTCCTCCGCCAGTAATAAATAAAGATGTTTTTTTATTTGGCAAAGCCAAAGCCAACTGCATAGCAATATGCTCGGTAAAAGAGGCCAATTTGTCTTGATTTGAAATAGAGTACTTTTCTATTATGGGAAGAATAATGTTTTTTACAAATTCAATTCCTAATGATTTCGGAAAGTTTTTTTTATAATAATCTAAACTATTTAATTCGGATAACAATTCGGTATTATTTTTTCCAGTTCTAGAAATCTGTCCTTTATTGTCATACTCAAACCCAAAAAGTGTTGCATAATAGTTCAATACAGTATTTACAGGCGATATGTCAAAAGCAACTCTTTGACCGTTTAATTCAAATGAAACATTTGAAAAGCCCCCTAAATTTAAACAATATTCATATTCCGAGAATAATATTCTATCGCCAATTGGCACTAATGGAGCACCTTGTCCACCCAAACGAACATCTTGAACTCGAAAATCACAAACTATTTTTTGGTTACAAATTTTTTCAATTTCTGGTAAATTTCCTATTTGTAAAGTAATTCCTTTTTCGGGTTGATGCAAAATCGTATGGCCGTGAGAACAAACTGCATCTAAGTTTTCAATTTTATATTTTGATATGAATTCCAGTATGGTATTGCCTAATAATTGAGTGTAATTTCTATCTAAATCTGCCAGCTCTTTATCCGAAAATGAAACCGCATTTTTCAATAAATTAATCCATTCGCTTGAATAACTGATTGTTTCACTTTCTAATATTTCAAATCCCCATTTGTCATTATGAATTGAAAAAATTAAATGGGCTAAATCAATGCCGTCAAGAGAAGTTCCAGACATAACACCGATAACATTATATTTTTCTTTTTTCATAGCTCAAAATTACAAATCAAATAGATACAATTCACAATAATAAAGTATCTTTGTTTACTTTTTTTAAACATATCATAACTTATATACTATTTTATTATGGATTTTAATCTAACCGAAGAACATTTGATGATTCAACAAGCCGCAAAAGATTTTGCTCAAAATGAATTAATGCCTGGCGTAATTGAAAGAGATGAATTTTCTAAATTTCCAACAGAACAAGTAAAAATGATGGCCGATTTGGGCTTCATGGGAATGATGGTTGACCCAAAATATGGCGGGTCGGGATTGGACAGTATTTCCTATGTTTTGGCTTTAACAGAAATTGCAAAAGTTGATGCCTCTGCCGCCGTTATCATGTCCGTAAATAACTCTTTAGTGTGTGCAGGTCTTGAGAAATATTGCAACGAAGAACAAAAAATGAAATACCTAGTTCCGTTAGCAAAAGGATCAGTAATTGGGGCTTTTTGCTTATCTGAACCCGAAGCAGGGAGTGATGCAACTTCTCAAAAAACAACAGCAATAGACAAAGGAGATTATTATTTATTAAACGGAACAAAAAACTGGATTACGAACGGTTCTTCTGCATCTACCTATATAGTTATTGCCCAAACTGATTTAGAAAAAGGACACAAAGGGATTAACGCTTTTATTGTCGAAAAAGGGTGGGCTGGTTTTGAAATTGGACCAAAAGAAAAGAAAATGGGAATTCGCGGGAGCGATACGCATTCATTAATGTTTACTGATGTAAAAGTGCCTAAAGAAAATAGAATCGGAGCTGATGGCTTTGGATTTAATTTTGCAATGGCAGTTTTAAATGGTGGCAGAATCGGGATTGCCTCTCAAGCTCTCGGAATTGCAACTGGAGCATACGAATTGGCTTTAGATTATTCGCAACAACGAAAAGCTTTTGGCAAAGAAATATTTAAACATCAAGCAATTGCCTTCAAATTGGTTGATATGGCAACGAATATTATGGCAGCAAAAATGTTAGTTTTTAAAGCTGCTTCCGAAAAAGACCAAGGAAAAGACATTTCGCAAAGTGGAGCTATGGCCAAGCTTTATGCTTCACAAGTGGCAATGGACACAACAATTGAGGCCGTTCAAATTCATGGTGGAAATGGATATGTAGCCGAATATCATGTTGAACGAATGATGCGAGATGCAAAAATTACTCAAATTTATGAAGGTACTTCCGAAATTCAACGAATAGTTATTTCGAGAACATTAGTGTCTTAAAAAATATAAATTATTAAGATTGTTTTAAAAGTCCGAACTTGCTTCGGACTTTTTTTATTAATTTAGCTTTTGAAAATTATATTATGAAAAAAATAATCATTACTGGAACTTCAAAAGGAATTGGTCACGAACTAGCCCTTCAATTTGCAAATGAAGGACATCAGGTTTTGGCACTTTCAAGAAAAATAGCACCCACACTGCTAGGAAACAAAAACATAACGTGCCTAAGTGTCGATTTAGCTATTGAAGAAGATTTGATTCACGTGAAAGAATTTATCACAAATTCATGGAAATCTATCGATGCAATTGTTCATAATGCAGGATTATTACTACTAAAACCTTTTTCAGAAACGACATCAGAAGATTTTGAAAACATCTATAAAGTGAATGTTTTTGGAGTTGCCAATTTGACTCGAATTTGCTTGCCTTTTCTCCAAAAAGGAAGCCATGTAGTATCGATTAGTTCTATGGGTGGCATTCAAGGAAGTGCTAAATTTGCTGGGCTGTCGGCTTATAGTTCAAGCAAAGGAGCCGTAATAACATTGTCTGAATTATTGGCCGAAGAATATAAGGAGCGAGGAATTTCTTTTAATGTTTTGGCTCTTGGAGCCGTTCAAACAGAAATGCTGCAAGACGCTTTTCCTGGATATGAAGCCCCAATTACTGCCAAAGAAATGGCAGATTATATTTATAATTTTACGCTGACAGGCAACAAATATTATAACGGAAAAGTATTGCAGGTTTCTTCATCAACACCATAAATTTTGAACGAAACATTATTAAAATATATTCCAGAACACGCCGTTGTTCCCGTTTTTGAGTTAATCAAAATGAATTCTGTGCATCTAAAAATCGTTAATGAACGCCAGACTCGTCATGGCGATTATCGAAAAGGTTTGAACGGAAAACACGAAATCACCGTGAACGGAAGCCTCAATAAATATAAATTTCTGATTACTTTAGTTCACGAAATTTCGCACTTAGTTGCCTTTGAAAAGTTTGGACGAAACATAAAACCACATGGCGAGGAATGGAAATATTCTTTTCAGCGATTGATGATTCCATTTATTCGTCCTGAAATTTTTCCTCAAAATTTATTGCCGTTATTGGCAAAACATTTTAAAAACCCAAAAGCTAGCAGTGACACAGACGCAAAATTAGCTTTGGCTTTAAAACAGTATGACCAACAAAATGATAAAAATTATATCTTTGAAATTCCTAACGGAAGTGTTTTTAGAATTTCTAATGGCAAAATTTTTAAAAAAAATGCATTACGAGTAAAAAGATATGAATGTATCGAAATCAGTTCTGGACGAACGTATTTGTTTAATCCAAATGCAGAAGTTGAAGTGCTACCTAATTAAAAAAAAATGAACAAAAATTATTACGCAATTATAATGGCAGGTGGCGTTGGGTCTAGGTTCTGGCCAGTAAGCACAACAGAATTTCCGAAGCAATTTCACGATATGCTCGGTTCGGGGGAAACTTTAATTCAGAAAACATTTAGCCGATTATCAAAAAATATTCCGATAGAAAACATATTGATTCTAACCAATGAAAAATACAATAATTTGGTGTTAGAACAACTCCCACTTATAAAACAAGATCAGGTTTTGCTCGAACCTGCCATGCGAAATACGGCTCCTTGTATCTTATATGCATCTTTAAAAATAAAAAAAATAAACCCAAATGCGCTGATGGTTGTGGCGCCAAGCGATCATTGGATTGAAAATGAAAATGCTTTCTCTGAGAATTTGAAGCAATGTTTTGATTTTTGTAATTCGAGTAATTCTCTTTTGACTCTCGGAATTCAACCTACTTTTCCTAATACTGGTTTTGGTTATATCGAATTTGATAAAACCGATGTTCACCCAATAAAAAAAGTAAGTCAATTTAGAGAAAAACCAGATTATGAAACGGCAAAATCATTTTTAGATAGCGGGAATTTTCTATGGAATGGAGGGATTTTTATTTGGTCTGTCAAATCAATTCTCGATGCTTTCGATAGGTTTCAACCAGAAATGAATGCCTTGTTTATGAAGGGATTTGATGATTATAATACAGAAAAAGAATCTGCTTTTATAAGTGATAATTATGCCAAATCAGAAAACGTTTCTATTGATTATGCAGTGCTAGAAAAAGCTGAAAACGTGTTTGTTTTGCCTGCAACTTTCGACTGGAATGATCTAGGCACTTGGGGTTCGCTTCATGAAAAATTAGATAAAGATAAAAACAATAATGCGGTTGTTAATGCTACGGTTTTATTGAATAATTCGTCCAGCAACATTATCAGTACATCAAAGGATAAACTTGTTATTATTGATGGTTTACAGGATTTTATAATTGTCGATAAAGATAATGTTTTGTTGATTTATCCAAAAAGTAAAGAGCAAGAAATCAAAGGAATTGTAACGCAATTAAAGGGTTAAAATCTTGATATTAATGACTTTTTAAATATGCTTCTCTCACTTTTTTAAATAAATTTGAAGAATATACAAATTCGACAATAGCTTTGTTTTCGGTAATAAAAATTTCCTCTTTTGTGCCTTCCCAGGCTTTTAGACCATTTTTTAGAAAAATAATTTTTTCTCCTATTTCCATCACAGAGTTCATATCGTGAGAGTTGATAACGGTCGTAATATTGTATTCTTCGGTAATTTCTTTAATCAAGTTATCTATAAGTGTCGCTGTGTTTGGGTCTAAACCAGAGTTTGGCTCATCACAAAAAAGATACTTTGGATTATTCACTATTGCCCTTGCGATTGCAACTCTTTTTTGCATTCCACCAGATATTTCCGAAGGCAATTTGCGATGGGCATCAATAAGGTTTACTCTTTTCAAAACAAAATCAACCCGATCTTGAATTTCAGATTTATTTTTTTCGGTAAACATTTGTAAAGGAAACCCTACATTTTCGGCAACTGTCATCGAGTCAAAAAGGGCACTTCCTTGAAAAACCATGCCGATTTCTGTTCTCAATTCTCTTTTTTCGTTACCAGATAAATCTGAATAAATTCTTCCGTCAAAAGAAATAGTTCCCATTTCGGGAGTAAAAATCCCTAGTAAAGATTTTAGCAAAACGGTTTTTCCCGAACCACTTTGACCAATTATTAGGTTTGTTTTTCCAGTTTCAAAAACCGCCGAAACGCCTTTCAATACTTTACTGTCACCAAATGATTTTTCTATATTATTTACTGCTATCATTAGGTCAAAAGTAATTGGGTTAGAATATAATTCATCAAAATTATTGTTACAGAAGTCCAAACAAATGCTATTGTACTTGCTTTTCCAACTTCTAAGGCACCGCCTTTCATATAATAGCCATGAAATGAGGGAATTGTGGCCAAGAGAATGGCAAAAATTAATGTTTTAATAAAAGCATAGCCAATATGAAAAGGAATAAAATCGCGTTGTAGCCCATCAATAAAATCGTTGCTGTTTCCAAATCCGCCATATACACTAGCAATATATCCTCCTAAAATTCCTATAAACATTGAAATTCCAATAATAAATGGATATAAAAGAGAGGCAATTAATTTTGGAAAAACAAGGTAGTTTAATGAATTTACGCCCATTACTTCTAGTGCATCAATTTGTTCTGTAACACGCATAGTCCCTATACTTGAAGTAATAAAAGAACCCATTTTTCCCGCCATAACTATCGAAATAAATGTGGGTGCAAATTCTAATATTATCGATTCCCTCGTTGCATATCCGATGAGGTATTTTGGGATAAACGAATTTGTCAAGTTCAATGCGGTTTGTATAGCGACTACACCGCCTACAAAAAACGATATGAATGCTACAATTCCTAGTGAGCCAACGATTAAATCGTCAATTTCTTTCAGAATCAGTTTTTTCATAACAACCCATTTTGTAGGTTTTTTGAAAATCTCTTTCCACATCAAAAAATATCTTCCAATTTGCGATAAATAGCGAATGAGCATCATAGGTTTGAAATATTAGCGAAAATAGGAATAAGTTGTGAGTTTTGAATTAGGAGTTTGATTTTTTTTAGTAATTCTTCATTATAATCTATCGAAATAGTTTCTGTTTCATTTTTTGAAAGCGATAATTTCTAATAAATTTTGCTTGTTCTGTTGTAACCAAAAGTGGCTTTCTAGCCAGTTTGGCTTTCCAATATCCTATTAGATAGTCAATTAGCAAGAGCGGTTTTCTTTTCAGCATCGCTAATTTTGCCGATGCAATTGCCGTTATTATAAAACCATATCCCAAAGTATAAAAAGCCTCGCCTTGTTTATAACGTGCTGTTTTGTTGTAGTTTGCACCTGTTGGTTTCAGGTGTTTTACTTTCAAAGTATCGTCTGTGACGACTTTCCAGTTATAAAATTTGCATAACAATTCATCAACGGTATCCCAACCCATTGCGGGTTTCAGATTTTCAATTTGCAAAAAACAATCTTTACGATAGGCTTTAAATGCTCCTCTAATGTGGTCTTTATCGGTTAAATTCTCTAAAATCCACTGTCCGTTTTTTTCAATATAGGCAAAACCACCAACCATTCCGATAGTGGCATCTTTCTTAAAATGATTGCAAATGGTTTCGAAATAATTATTTGGCAAAATTAAATCTGCGTCCAATTTTACAATAATATCATAATCGCCATCGATAGTTTCAAATCCTTTGTGAAAAGCCTGAATAACCTTGCTGCCTGGCAAATGAATGGCCTCTGAAGTTTTGTTTACTAATGAAATATAGTCGTGTTTTTTTATAAATTCAGTTACAATTGAAGCAGTTTCGTCAGTTGAATTATCATTAACCACCACCACTTTTGAAGGCAATACGGTTTGATTGACAATTGAATTTAAGGTCAAACCTATAAAATCCGATTCGTTGTGTGCAGGAATAATAATGTAATATTTCATTTTTTGTCAAAGTCTAGTGCAAATATCATTATTTTTGTAGTGATTAAAAAAAATACTTTCGATTGGAAAAGAAAATTACAGTAGTTATTGTAACTTATAATGGAGAAAATTGGATTAAAAAGAATATAGATTCTTTGTTGAATTCCAATTTTCCAATTGACATTATTGTAATTGACAACGCATCAAACGACCGAACGATTAATCTTCTTCAACAATATTCAAAAATTAAGCTAATTCAAAATCAAAGAAATCTTGGTTTTGGCAAAGCCAATAATATTGGAATTGACATTGCTCTTAAAAATGGAGCTGATGCAATTTTTTTATTAAACCAAGATACATGGGTTTTTGAAAGTACAATTTCAAACCTTGTTCATAAGTTATTTGAAAACCGAAATTTGGGTATCGTGAGTCCTTTACATTTTTCGGCAGACACAAGTATTCTTGACAGTAATTTCACAACCTATTTTGATAGATATAAAACCGAAATTGACTCTAATTCCATAAGAATTGTTCCTTTTGTAAATGCGGCTGCATGGCTAGTTTCCAAAGAATGTTTCTTGAAAACAGGATATTTTGAACCAGTTTTCAGTCATTACGGAGAGGATCGCAATTTTTGCGACAGATTACATTATCATGGATTTGAAATTGGAATTGTAAAAAACGCCTCTATTTGTCACGATAGAGTAGTTAAACTAAATAGTAGAAAAATTATTCTGCAATCACAGTATTTGATATTAATTCAACTAATAAATTGCAATCAAGCGTGGTTGTATTCTTGGTTTTTAGGATTAAAATTAGTTTTTGGTTTGCCAAAATTTTATTTCAAAACGCAGGGACGCAACCAATCCATTTATCTTTTTTATAAACTTATACTTTATTATTTTAGTTTACTTTTGAATAGTAAAAAAATAAATCAAATTCGGGTACAATCAAAAGCTGGAACAAATGGGTTAATTTTTAAATAATTATGCAAAATAAAGCAACACACAAACAGGCTTTTTTCTTTACCATAATTAATTATGTAGGAATTTTAATTGGTATTGTTTCAACGCTTTTTATCTATCCAAAAGACAAAGAATTACTCGGTATTTTTAGATATGTCGAATCATTGGCGCAAATTATCTTCCCAATTCTATTGTTAGGAGCTTCGCAAGCACTTATAAATTTTCATCCAAAATTTGATTTGCATCACAAAAAACAATTATTCAATTATAGTGTTTTTTCCATTGCTTTTATTAGCTCAATTGTATTTGGATTGATTATAATTGCTAGCTTTTTTCCGTATTTTGAAGGAATGAAATATGTGTATTTTGCATTTCCAGTTGCCATTTTTTTAGCATTTGTTGAGCTTTTTAAGAAACAATCTACCATTATTCAAAAAATTTCTGTTCCCACTTTTTTAGATAATATTCTACCAAAAATTGCACTTCCCGTAATTTTCATACTCGTTTTGACGGGCTATTTTTCAATTATAGAATCCCTTTGGATCTATTGTTTTGTTTACGGATTAATATTTCTTCTGCTTTTTTTATACGTTTTTAAGCATTTTCAACCCAAATTCAATTTTGATTTCAAATCGCTTTTTGAATTGATTTCAAAAAATGATTATTACAAATTTAGCCTTTTTGCTTTTGCGGGAAGTTTAGGGTCGGTTTTCGCCTTTCGAATTGATGTAATTATGATAAAAAATTTCTTCAATATGGAAACTTTAGGAACCTTTAGTATTGGGGTTACTTTGGCTTCGGCTTTGGCAGTTCCAGCAACAGGGATTTTTATTTTATATGCCCCAAAAATAGCTAACTATCTTGAGGAGAATAATCTAAAAGAACTAAACATTAAATATAAAGAGGTTTCAAAATTGCTCTTTTTTATCGGAGCCCTTTTATATAGTGGTATTTTTCTTGGAATTTCAGACCTTTTTTCAATGCTCCCAACGCACGAAAGTCTTTTGGCTTCTGTGCCTGTAATTTTAATTTTGGGGTTAAATGTTTTGATAAATATGGGGACTGGTTTTAACGGCGAAATTATTACCTATTCAAAATATTTTAGATTTAACATCTTTGCCATTTTGCTTCTAGTACTATTGAATGTCTCGTTAAATCTAATTTTTCTGGGCTATTTTAAAATGGGAATCGAATCGGTGGCAGTTGCTTCTTTAATTTCTCTAGTTGGATTTAATTTGGCTAAACTACTGTTTATTTATAAAAAGTTTCGATTGCTTCCTTTTGATAGATCCTACCTAAAATTAATTATTATTGTTATAATTTCGCTTGCAATAGCTAGTTTTTTACCCAAATTTGATTCTGTTTTGTTGAATCTAATGTTCAAAATAATGGTTTGTTTCCTTCTAAATTTGGTAATAATCTACAAAATGAAATTGGTCTATCAATATAGTTTTTGGATAGATAAAGTATTGAATATCAATAAATAATTAATGTCGATATACAAAGGCATTAATATTCATTCCCGCTCCCACAGAGGCAAAAAGCAATACATCGCCCTTGTTTATCGTATGGTTTTCAATTTCCCCTTGAAGCAGTAAATCATATAAAGTCGGTACAGTTGCTACGCTACTATTCCCTAAAAAATTAATACTCATTGGCATTATTCCTTCTGGAGCAGTTTTGTCAAATAGCTTATAAAATCGATTGATTATAGCTTCGTCCATCTTCTCGTTTGCTTGATGAATAAGTATTTTCTTTATATCATCAATAGCAATCCCGCTTTTGTCCAAACAACTTTTCATTGCCGTTGGCACATTGCTTAAAGCAAATTCATAAATCTTCCGACCATGCATTTTGATATAGCGAACATCTGGGTCTAAAAGCACATCATTTGACTTTCCAAAAAATAGATAATCGGCCTCGTTATAGGCATAAGTTGCACTTTCATAGGCCAGTAATCCATTCTCATCGTCTGTGGCTTCAATAATTGTAGCTCCAGCTCCATCAGAATAAATCATGCTATCACGATCATGCTCGTCAACCACTCTAGAAAGTGTTTCAGCCCCAATAACCAAACAGCGTTTTGCCATTCCTGATTTTATAAAAGCATTTGCTTGAAGGACACCTTCTATCCAGCCAGGACAACCAAAAAGGATATCGTAGGCAACGCATTTTGGATTTTTTATTTGTAGTTTATGCTTTACTCGAGTGGCCAAACTAGGCAAAATATCCGATTGAATTGCATTCGGTTTTACATCTCCAAAATTATGAGCAAGAATAATATAGTCTATGGTTTCTATATCAATATTAGCATTTTCTATTGCTTTTTGCGCTGCCAAAAATGCCAAATCCGAAGAACATTGATCTGGTTCGGCATATCGTCTTTCCTCTATTCCTGTAATTCCTTTGAATTTGTTTATCACCACTTCATTAGGGTAAGAAAAAAGCGTACCGTCTTCATTCATAAAAGTATGATTTGAAAAATCGATGTTTTTCACTCTAATTTTCGGAATATAACTCCCTGTTCCAGTAATTTTAATATTCATAATCAATAATTAAGGCTATGCTAATTTAATAATAATAAATTGAATAAAGGAATAAAAAGAAACGTGCAAGTTGATATTTGCGAATTATTTAATTTTCAAAGCCAATTTTTAGAATTACAAAAAATTAAACGCTTTGTTGTGCAATTTTTATTTTTAGAATTGTTGCCAGGCTCAAAGCTTGGGTTTTTATTTTTTCCGAATTTTCTCCTGCAAAGTTTTCATCGACAGCTACAAAAAAATGATCTAGCCAAATGCTAAACAATTCAGGAGATAAATATTCTTTCATATTAACATCTAAATGAATCTGAGTCAGATTTTTTGAATATCCACCAGTTCCTAAAATTACTTGTGACCAAAAAGTCACTAAAATAGGTAAATGCTCCTCCAAATTTATTTTTACCACTTCCGTAAAAATATAACTGATACGAGTATCCGCAAGTAGTTTTTTATAAAAAGTATCCACCAATAGATATAAATCTTCCTGATTGAGAATGTCTTTCATTTCGTTGACCTAAATTCCAAACTGTTTTTGATAATTTTTGTAACCAAATCCACTTCAGAAATAATAATTTACATATAATTTTCTATTGGTGCACAGGAGCAAATCAAATTTCTATCACCATAGGCATCATCTGTCCTGCGAACGGTTGGCCAAAATTTATTTTCAGCAATATAAGCTAAAGGAAAAGCTGCTTTTTCTCTCGAATATGGAAATTTCCAATCATCGGTAGTCACCATTGCTAGTGTGTGTGGTGCGTTTTTCAAAACTGTATTGTGATCTTCTAAAGTGCTTACTTCAATTTCTTTTCTAATAGAAATCATTGCATCACAAAAACGATCTAATTCTTCCAAATTTTCACTTTCAGTGGGTTCAATCATCAAAGTTCCTGCCACTGGAAATGAAACTGTTGGAGCATGAAAACCATAATCCATCAATCTTTTTGCGATATCAGTTACTTCGACTCCTTTTTGCTTGAAAGGACGACATTCCAATATCATTTCGTGAGCTGCACGACCCATTTCGCCAGAATATAATGTGTCGTAATGGCCGTTCAAACGTTCTTTAATGTAATTGGCATTTAGGATAGCATATTTTGTAGCATTTGTAACTCCTTCGGCACCCAACATTGAAATATATCCATAGGAAATCAAACACACTAATGCCGATCCCCATGGAGCTGAAGAAATAGCTGAAATAGCATTTTCTCCACCTGTGCAAACTAATGGATTTGATGGTAAAAATGGAACTAGTTGTGGTGCAACGCAAATTGGCCCAACTCCTGGACCTCCACCACCGTGAGGAATTGCAAAAGTTTTATGCAAATTTAAGTGACAAACATCTGCCCCAATTGTGGCAGGATTTGTCAACCCTACTTGTGCATTCATATTCGCACCGTCCATATAAACTTGTCCGCCGTTGTCATGAATTAATTGGGTAATTTCTCTAATAGCACTTTCAAAAACCCCATGAGTTGATGGATAGGTAACCATCAAACAAGAAAGGTTGTCTTTGTGAAGAATTGCTTTTTCACGCAAATCTTCTACATCAATATTTCCGTTTTCTAGTGTTTTTGTTACAATAACTTTCATACCTGCCATGGCTGCCGAAGCTGGATTTGTCCCGTGTGCCGATGAAGGAATTAAAGCAATATTTCGATGGTGATCTCCTCTTGATTGATGATAGGCACGAATAACCATAAGTCCTGCATATTCTCCTTGAGCACCAGAATTTGGCTGTAAAGTCGTTCCTGCAAAACCTGTAATTACATTTAATTGTTGTTCTAATTTGGTCAACATTTCTTTATATCCTTGTGCTTGATCAATAGGAACAAAAGGGTGAATGTTGTTCCATTGTGCGTTGCTTAACGGCAACATTTCGGCCGCTGCATTCAATTTCATCGTGCAAGACCCAAGGGAAATCATAGAGTGGTTTAATGCTAAATCTTTGCGTTCAAGCATTTTAATATAACGCATTAAAGCGGTTTCAGAATGGTATTTATTGAAAACGTCATGCTCTAAAAAAGATGATTTTCTGTTGAAATTATCGGCTAACACACTTGCTTCTGAAAGTTCATTTATTGGAGTTGCCATCTTCTCTTTTGCGGAAGCAAAAACTCCGATAATTTTATTCAAATCGGCAATACTTGTGGTTTCATTCAAAGAAATAGAAACAGAATTATCGTCTATATAGAAAAAGTTAATCTCATTTTCTAATGCAATTTTATTGATTTGTTTTGAGTCTGCTTTTACAACAATAGTATCAAAAAACGAAGTATTTGTTTGTTCAAAACCTAATTTTGTTAGCTCATTTGCAAGAGTTATTGCCGAAGCATGAACTTTATTTGCAATATATCGCAATCCTTTTGGCCCGTGATAAACAGCATACATTCCTGCCATTACTGACAATAATACTTGTGCCGTACAAATATTTGAGGTCGCTTTATCGCGTTTAATATGTTGCTCCCGAGTT
Organism: uncultured Bacteroidota bacterium; assembly: GCA_903824755.1. Lineage (GTDB taxonomy): Bacteria > Bacteroidota > Bacteroidia > Flavobacteriales > Flavobacteriaceae > Flavobacterium. Next base: position 16,778 of record CAIJXW010000091.1, read on the forward strand.
TGCAATGCCATTCTCAAAGCACGATTTCCATCGGTATCAATTGTAACTCCAATGATTCGTCCTGGCATACTCCTTTTATGTTCATCTTTGGTAGCAAAATAGGCTGCATGCGGCCCTCCATAACCTAGTGGAATCCCAAAACGTTGTGTGGTTCCCAAAACTACATCGGCACCAATTTCTCCTGGAGGCGTTAGTTTTACTAAACTCAAAATATCAGCTGCAACAGCCACTTTTATTTCTTTTTCTTTTGCTTTTGCTATAAATGAAGCATAATCATGAACTTGCCCAAATTTTCCTGGATATTGAAGAATTGCTCCATAAAACTCATTCGAAAAATCGAAAGTTTCGTGGTTGCCAATTACTAGTTCGACACCAATTGGAGTGGATCTGGTTTTTAAAACGGATAATGTTTGAGGTAATATTTCTTCTGAAACAAAAAACTTGCAAACGTCATTTTTCTTTTGGTCACGCGAACGAACATCAAACAGTAAAGCCATTGCTTCGGCAGCTGCAGTTCCCTCATCTAATAAAGAGGCGTTTGCAATTTCCATTCCTGTTAACTCGATTACCATAGTTTGAAAATTCAAAATAGCTTCCAATCTCCCTTGAGCTATTTCTGCTTGATAAGGCGTATAGGCTGTATACCACCCTGGATTTTCAAACACATTTCTTTGGATAACCGCAGGAACAATTGCTTGATTATAGCCCAAACCGATATAGGTTTGAAACATTTTATTTTTATTCCCTAACGCCGAAATATGATTTGAAAACTCATATTCCGTCATGGCAGGATCTAATTTCAGGGGTGATTTTAAACGAATATCATCTGGAATTGTCTCTAAAATCAATTGTTCTAGCGAATCTGCTCCAATTGTTTTTAGCATGTGTTGCAAATCATTTTCATTTGGGCCAATGTGTCTTAATGCAAAAGAATCTGTTTTCATATAGAGGAAAGGGTGTTTTTTTTGAGTTACAAATTTATGGAATACTATCAGAAAAAGTTGGCAAATTTGATTCTATTTTTAGGAATTTTTCAACCAAAATGCAATCTTATTAACACTTTGATTAATTTTGTCTTATGAAGTTTTTCAAACCACTACTAGACCTATATATAAACTCAAGTATTCATGTTGCGTTTGCCTGTTTTGCGTTCCTAAAAATTACCTATTTTTCCTTAAACATTCCGTTGAACAATAGTGTTCTTGGATTTGCTTTTTTTGGCACTATTATGGGCTATAATTTTGTGAAGTTTGATGCTTTGGCTCGAGCCAATAAAAAAAAGATGAAAAAGCAATTGAAAATAATTGCAATGATTAGTTTTGTCGCTCTTGTATTTACAGTATATTTCTTTTTCGGGTTAGCTACGATTACAAAACTAATCGCCCTGTTTTTTTTACTCCTGACAATTTTATATACACTTCCTTTTTTTCCAAATAGAACAAATGCAAGAAACTGGGCGGGACTAAAAATTTATATTGTAGCCTTTTGCTGGGTTGGCGTTACGGTTTTTCTGCCAATAATAAATACTGATGCGAAACTAAATAGTATTTTTTATTTATATTCAACACAACGATTTCTTATTGTTTTTATTCTAATTTTATTATTCGAAATTATTGATATAAAAAATGACGATCCACACCTGAAAACATTACCCCAACAAATAGGAGTGAAGAATACTAAAAATTTGGGTTATCTTTTGTTGATGGTTTATTGTGGGTTAAGTTTTCTTTATAGCAATTTTGGCTTTCCACTTTTAGAATTAGAATTGAGTTTTTGGGTTACTCTTATTATTGCTTTGTTTCTGTTTTTTGCCAATGAAAATAGGTCAAAATATTACACTTTATTTTGGGTAGAAAGTATTCCGATTTTGTGGTTGTTGTTGTTGTTTTGGAATTAAAAAAACCGAAGTGTAAACTTCGGTCTTAACTATTTATAACAATCCAGCCCGTTTCAATAACGCATCGGGTTTTGGCTCTTGTCCTCGAAAGCGTTTGTATAAAATCATCGGGTGCTCGGTTCCGCCTTTTGACAACACATTTTCTTTGAATTTTGAAGCCACTTCTTTATTGAATATTCCTTTTTCTTGAAAATAGGCAAACGCATCTGCATCGAGAACTTCTGCCCATTTATAGCTGTAATATCCTGAAGAATATCCGCCTTGAAAAATATGTGAAAAAGCCGTACTCATTGCATTTTCTTCTACTTCAGGATACAATTGCGTGGCCAAAAACTGTTTGGTTTCAAATGCTTTTATGTCTTTTATATTTGATGGATCTTGACCGTGCCAACCCATATCTAGCAACCCAAAACTCAATTGGCGCATCGTTGCCATTCCTTCTTGAAAGCTGGCACTTTCTTTGATTTTTTCGACTAATTCCATCGGAATCATTTCATCTGTTTGATAATGATAGGCAAATAATGCTAATGCTTCGGCCTCATAACACCAGTTTTCCATTATCTGACTTGGCAGTTCGACAAAATCCCAATAGACATTTGTTCCCGACAAACTCGGATAGGTTGTGTTGGCTAACATGCCGTGAAGTGCATGACCAAATTCGTGAAACAAAGTCGTTACCTCGTTGAAAGTCAGCAATGAAGGTTTTGTTTCTGTGGGTTTTGTAAAATTACAGACATTTGAAATATGTGGTCTTTCGTTGCTTTCGTCCTTGATATATTGTGATTTAAAGGAGGTCATCCACGCTCCATTTCGTTTTCCTTTTCTCGGAAAAAAATCAACATAGAAAATGGCAACTAATTGATCGGCTTCGTCTTTTACTTCATAGGTTTTTACTTCTTCGTGGTATTTGTCGATTTCAAATTGTTCCTCAAATTTGATTCCGTATAGTTTTTGAGCAATTGTAAAAGCTCCGTCCAAGACTTTTTCTAATTGAAAATAAGGCTTTAATGTCTCATCGTCCAATTGAAATAATTGTTGTTTCAATTTCTCAGAATAATAGGCACCGTCCCATTTTTCTAATTGCTCAATTCCGTCTAATTGTTTTGCGAAAGCGGTCAATTCGGCAAATTCTTTTTGGGCGGCAGGTTTAGCTTTTGCCAATAATTCTTCTAAAAAAAAAATTACTTTCTCTGGATTTTCTGCCATTCGTTCTTCGAGGACAAAATGCGAATGTGTTTTGTATCCTAATACTTGGGCTCGGTCAAAACGAAGTTTGGCGATTTTTAATACAATTTCTTGGTTGTCGAATTGATTCTTTTGAAATGCTCTTGCTCCAAATGCGATAGCCATTTTTTTTCTTAATTCTCTATTTTCTGCATAGGTAAGAAACGGGACATAACTGGGGTGATCTAGCGTAAAAATCCAGCCTTCTTTTTCTTGGCTTTTGGCCAATGAGCGGGCGGCTTCGATGGTGCCTTCTGGGAGTCCTGCCAAATCTTTTTGATTGGTTATATGCAATTGAAACGCCTGTGTTTCGGCCAATACGTTTTCGCCAAACTGCAAACTTAGCGTTGCTAATTCTTTGTCTATATCTCGAAGAATGGTTTTTTTATCATCGGATAAATTGGCTCCATTTCTAGAGAAACTTTTGTATTTTTTGTCTAAAAGCGTGGTTTGTTCTGGGTTTAGATTTAGAGTTTCCTTTTGGTCATAGACTGCTTTTATTTTTGCAAATAAAGCGGCGTTTAATCGAATATCGTTGCCAAATTCGGATAATAATGGCGAAACTTCTTGTGCTATTTTTTGCATTTCGTCACTTGTTTCGGCCGAATTTAGGTTAAAAAAAATACTTGAAATTCGGTCGAGCGTATTTCCACTGAAGGCTAATGCTTCGATTGTGTTTTCGAAAGTTGCTTTGTTTTTATTGTTTATTATGGTGTCTATTTCGGCTTTTGCCAATGCGATTGCTTCTTGAAATGCGGGAAGATAGTCCTCGTTTTTTATTTGAGAAAAAGGTGCAGTGTTGTATTTCGTATTGAAATATTGAGTTAAAATGCTCATAGTTTGTTTTTTCTGTGAAGGATTTGAATTCGAAATCGTGTTATTGTATCTAATGGTTTTTAGCCCCGATAGAAATGGAAATCCTTTTCTTTTTTCTTTTAAAAAAAGAAAAGATTTAAATGTATAGCGGGAAATAGCTCCAAAAAAATAGTTATTTTGTTAGACTATCTGACGCTTTTTCGACAGCAATTTTTAGTTCATTTTTGTAAGAAACAATTTTTTCTAAAACGGTTTTGTTATTACTTCCGATGATTTGTGCGGCAAGAATTCCTGCGTTTTTGGCGCCGTTTAGGGCAACGGTTGCAACGGGAACGCCGCCTGGCATTTGCAAAATTGATAAAACGCTGTCCCAACCATCGATAGAATTACTTGATTTTATTGGCACGCCGATAATGGGTAATGGCGACAAAGAGGCGACCATTCCTGGCAAATGTGCTGCTCCGCCTGCTCCGGCAATGATGACTTTGATGCCGCGAAGATGGGCGTTTTTGCTAAATTCAAATAGTTTTTCGGGGGTTCTGTGTGCGGAAACAATATCGATTTCTGTTTCGATTTCAAATCCTTTAAGAATCTCGATTGCTTCTTGCATTACGGGCATGTCGGAAATGCTTCCCATGATTATGGCTACTTTCATTTTATTTTTTTTTAAAGATTTAGTTTAAAATTTCATTTTTGAAACAAATTTTTAATCTTCTAATTTATGAAATTACTCTAATTGTATTTTTTACGTCTTGGGCAATTTTTCTTGCCGTTTTAATGTCTTGGTTTACAATGGTTACGTGTCCCATTTTTCGGAAAGGGCGTGTTTGTTTTTTTCCATATATATGAGGAGTAACACCGTTCCAGCCTATAATAGTTTCTATATTTTTATATATTACGTTGCCTGTAAAACCTTCTTCGCCCACCAAATTTACCATAATTCCTGCAACTTTGCTATCTGTATTTCCCAAGGGGAGGTTCAAAATGGCACGCAAATGGTTTTCAAATTGGGAGGTATAGCTTGCTTCTATTGAATAATGTCCTGAATTGTGTGGGCGTGGGGCGACTTCGTTGACTATTATTTCGTCATTTTCTGTTTGGAACATTTCTACTGCTAAAAGTCCTACATGATTGAATTTTTCGGAAACATTTAGCGCGATTTTTCTTGCTTTTTCGGCTACATTATTTTCTATTCTTGCAGGGCAAATTACATATTCTACTTGATTTGCTTCAGGGTGAAATTCCATTTCAACAACAGGATAAGTTTTTATTTCGCCCGAAGAATTTCGGCAAACGATTACGGCCAATTCATTTTTGAACGGAATCATTTCTTCTGAAATACATTCTACGTTTGGCAAATTATCAATGTCAGAAATTGTTTTGATGATTTTTACGCCTGTTCCGTCATATCCAAATTCGGTGCATTTCCAAACGAATGGTAATTTTAGATTTTGAATTTGGTTTTTTAGTGCCTCCAAATTTTCAAATCTTTGATAGGCTGCTGTTGGAATATTATTTTGAGTATAAAAATCTTTCTGAATGCTTTTATTTTGAATCAGCCGAAGTGTTTTTGGAGATGGAAAGACTTTTGTGCCTTCATTTTCCAATTTTTCTAAAGCATCAATGTTTACGAGTTCGATTTCAAAAGTTAGCACATCAACTTGTTTTCCGAAATTATATACGGTTTCAAAATCCATTAAATCACCTTGAAAAAATTTATTACAGGCAATTTTGCAGGGGGCTTCATCGCTTGGATCGAGAACGTAGGTTTGGATGTCGAATTTTCGAGTGTCAAACAACATCATTTTGCCGAGTTGTCCGCCGCCGAGGATTCCTAATTTAAAATCGGAAGAAAAATAATTCATTTAAAATAAATTTTTCACAAAGATACTTTTTAAAGAGTAATAATAAAAAGATATGCGTTTGAAAATTGTCTTTGTTATATTTTTAACGGCGAACAATTATTTTTTTGATAAAACTTCCGTTGTTAGTTTCTACTTTTAATGAGTAGATTCCAACGGCTAGATTTTGCACATTTATGGAATAATTATCTGATGTTATCGGGTTTTTGAAAATAGCAATAAATTTTCCATCGATAGAAAAAACAGAAACGGAATAAATAGGATTATTGGTCGAATTTATCATAATGCTTTCTACGGTTGGATTTGGATATATAATTATGTCATTGCTATTAGTGAAATCGTTTACAGACAAAAGATTGTCGGTATAGCAACTTGATGGCACGGTATATTCGGCTTTTATAAGATTGCTAATTTTATTATTTGCAAAACCTGTGTTTTGGGTATGATTATAGAAGCTGAGGTCGAGCGTTTGATTGCTTGTTCCAAACCAGTCCTGAAGAATTGTTCCAAAAACGCGTCTATAATCGTGCTGTACGGTTTGAACTTGATAATTATTGGTTATAACGGCTTCCGATAAATTTATATTTGTCCCCGATATTCCAGGATTTATTGATTTTCCGAAAACAAACATTGGAGCAATCTCACCGTGGTCAGTGCCTAAATTTCCATTTTCGCCAGCTTTTCTTCCAAATTCAGAAAACGGAACGGCGATAACATCATCTCCTAAATTTTGATTATTCAGGTCGGTAATAAAGCATTTTACAGCTTCTGAAACTTGAGTCAAAAGATCCGCATGACTTCCAAGATGGGTGCTTTCATTGCTTGCAACTTGAGCATCGTGAGTGTCAAAACCTCCAATTTTTACTAGATAAACTTTGGTTTCTAACCCGCCAGAAATGAATCTAGCTACCGATTTTAGTTGGTTCGATAAACTGGTGTTAGGGTAGGTTACGGCGCTTGAGTTTGTGCCACTATTAAATGCAGTTGAAATAGATTGTGCATAGACATTGGTTTCGCTATCACTATTTAGGATAAATTGAATTAAATCTCCGTATTCCGAGTTTGGTATATTTGTTGGCGGGGCTCCTCCAAGTCCATTTACAATTGAATAAAAGCCAGAAGGGTCTTGTCCGTTTATGTTCATAGACATTCCATGCTCTACCTCGCCGTGAAATCCTAGAGAATTATCGCTGCTTCCAAGTTGAATTCCAAGAGGAAAATTTGCGGTCAAAAAATTAGAATAATAACTTTCTAAAAAGCGACCAACCCAGCCACTATCCAGAGCATTATTTGCTTGGGTACCATCGCCACCAGTCAACCACAAATCGGTGGATTTAAAATGAGATTTGTCTTGAGAGGGATATCCCACGCCTTGAATCACTCTCATAAATCCGCTATCATACAAGTTTTTAAAACCTGAAAGGGACGGGTGAAGTCCCACCTGATTTGCAATCGGCAAGGTAGAATCCAAATTGATTATCCCATTTGAAGCTCCCACATTATTGAGTTTGATGTTAGGACGTAATGCGGCATAAGCATCATATTGATTTAGCGGGACAATAGTATTCAGTCCATCATTGGCACCAGACAATTGAATAAGGACAATTTTTTTAGCATTCACATCAGGGCAAGTAGTCATTCCTGCTGATTTAAAAAGAGCAAAAACTTCTGTTGGCAATAGTGATAATGCCGATGCTGATGCGGTAAGTTGGATAAAACTTCTTCTTTTCATATTTTTATGATATTAAAACATTTGAGATTCTGGTGCTCTCAAAATATTTGTTACCAATAGTTTAAGCCTTGTTTCCACAACCGAATTGTTATTTGATGAAAGATAACTATCCCAGGCGTTAGTCCAATAATAATTTGCTAATCCTTGCAATAAAAACGAATTCATAAAATAATTTACTCTATCCGTATCTGGATTTTGAGCAAATAAGGCATTGCATAATTCGGAGGTTAAAATATAAGGATCATTTGCTACAGAAATAATATTAGAATTTCTAATAACATCAGAAATATTAATTTTTGTAATAATTGTTGCATTTCCAGAAATCCTATTTATACCGTCTAATAATGATTCTCCAAGTCTATATCTTGCGATTAGTGTTGATGCAGAAATCCATTTTTTATCAAAATCAGGGGCTTGATAGTAGGCGGGGTGTCCAGCAACATTTTCTGGGTCGAACAAAATCATATTGGCACCTGTCAAAAAACTGGTATGGACAAAAAGGCTCCAAAATTTATAATAGAAATCGTAAGGACTTGTGTTTGGATTTGAAATAGTAGCTTGTAAATAGGTGCAAACTTCAGAAATTTGCTGTATTGGAGATTTTATTATTCCGCCAATAGTTTCATCTGTTGCTTCCGAATCATCTAAATCATAAAAGTGTTGACTTTCTAATAGCCTTCTAATTACGGGTGCGATTTCATATCCATTTGCGTAAAAATCTTGCGCTAGAGGTGTGATTATATCTGTCTCAACTTCTGGTGTTATTGTACTTTTAACAAAATAAATATAGAGTTTTCTGCAAATGTTTTTTGCGGTAGCTTGCTGATTAAAAACCATATTTACAAAATCATTTAATTCTGTATCCATGCCCACATCATTAGTAGCTGCTGCAATTATTGTGTTATTGAAGGCACTACTAAAAGTTTTTGGACTTGTGTGATGTGTTGAAAATTGATTATATCCTTTTGGTATCATCGTATCGGGGTCGATAACATTTCTGGCCGAAACCCTTCTAAAACCTGTTAGCACTCTAGCGGCTTGGACAATATCAGCTTCGGTATAGTTAGTATAATCGCCAACACCGATTTGCGGTCCTTTTCCTATGGTAAATAATTCAAAAAATTCACGAGCATAATTTTCGTTTGGAGCGGTTTTAAAATTTACAGTATTATTCAAATACGTTAGCATCGAATTGTTCAAAGTCATTTTTTTTGCCAATGTTTTATAATTGCCATAAGAATAAAAAAGCAACAACCTAACATAATCATAAAATTCAGTTGCTGTCCCCGAATTATTTTTTTCGACAGTAAAGCAAGTGGATAAAAAATGAGATAATTTATATTTTAAAGTAGGAGAATTAATAGCATTATACCACCACCAACCGCTAACAAAAATTCCCTTTCTGGATTGTCCACTAAACGAAGTTGCTAAGGCTGTTGATTCTGTCCAAAAACCATCAGGAGCCGAAGTAGGAAAAGGGTCATAAGGGAATTCAATTGCCAAGGGGCTTGACGATAATAACAAATCCAAAGCTTGATTAGGTGTCAATAAAGCATATTGGTCAATCAAAGTTTTAGTGTACATAAAACTCGATCTCCTCAACAAATGCTTAGCATTTTTTATCCCTAATAGGTTTGTGTTTTGATTTAAAGACGCCATAATTACCTCAATAATAACTAATTTAGATTATAAAAGTACTATAAAGTTTACTATTTTAAATAAAAGACATAAATATTTTTTCATTATAGCAAATATTACTTTAAACTAATAAATATATTTTGTTTTCTACTTGTCAAATACGAATTCAGTATATTTGTAAATTATTTCAAATTTGAAATTATGATACAACTACACGATAAACAATTTGTTCCGTTTATTTCTGCCCAAGAAATAGATTTTGCTATTGCAACTATGGCTTCACAAGTTGAGGCCGATTTTGCAGACGAAACGCCTGTTTTTGTAGGTATTCTAAACGGTGCTTTTATGGTAGTTTCAGATTTTATGAAACATTATAAAAAGCCTTGCGAAGTGAGTTTCATAAAATTAGCTTCCTATGAAGGCACAACTTCTACGAATGAAGTCAAGCAATTGATTGGTTTGAACCAAGATTTAGCAGGACGAACAGTGATTATTATCGAAGACATTGTTGATACTGGAAACACATTAGCAGAATTGAAAGATTTATTCAAGAAACAAAATGTAAAGCATTTCAAAATCGCAACCCTTTTTTTAAAACCAGATGCTTATAAAAAGGATATAAAAATAGATTATGTTGGCATTCGAATCCCAAATAAATTCATCGTTGGATTTGGTTTAGATTATGATGGATTAGGGAGAAATTTATCCGAAGTATATCAATTAAAATAACACTAACTACTAATTACTAACTACAAAAATGATTAATATTGTCTTATTTGGAAAGCCAGGCGCTGGAAAAGGTACACAAGCAGAATTTTTAAAAGAGAAATATAATTTAATACATCTTTCAACGGGGGATATTTTTAGATTTAATATAAAAAACGAAACCGAATTAGGTAAATTAGCAAAAAGTTATATGGACAATGGGGATTTAGTTCCAGATGAAGTGACCATAAAAATGCTAGAAGACACAGTAGAAAAAAACCCAGACACAAAAGGTTTTTTGTTTGACGGTTTTCCTAGAACTCAAGCTCAAGCTCAAGCCTTAGATTCTTTTTTGGCATCAAAAAACTGGAAAGTTACCGCAACAATTGCCCTAGAAGCAAATGACGAAATTCTAATCCAAAGGTTGTTAGAAAGAGGAAAAACAAGTGGTAGACCGGACGACCAAGACGAAGATAAAATCAGAAATCGGTATCAAGAATATAACGAAAAAACAGCTCCATTAATTAATTATTATAACAATCAAAACAAATATTATCCAATAAACGGAATCGGTTCAATATCCGAAATTACAGCTCGATTGAGTGCTGTAATTGAAAGTTTATAATTGAGATAAAACGTTCAAAAAAACTATGGAAATTCTAATAATTCTTTTCTTAATAATTTTAAACGGTGTTTTTTCAATGTCGGAAATCGCATTAATATCTGCAAGAAAAAACCGATTGGAAAACGCAGCAAAAAAAGGCAATAAAAGTGCTCAAACAGCATTAGATTTAGCCAATGCGCCAAACAAATTTCTCTCCACCGTTCAAATAGGAATAACGCTAATTGGAATTCTAACGGGTATTTTTAGTAGCAATAAAATCACCTCCGATGTTCAAATTTTCATTTCACAATTTGAGAGTTTAATGCCTTTTGCAAATACAATTTCGGTAGTAATTGTAGTAGTGGTTTTAACTTTTTTCTCTTTGGTATTAGGAGAATTATTGCCTAAAAGAATAGGACTAAATCACCCAGAAGCAATTGCCAAAGCAGTTGCCTATCCTATGAAATTAGTATCGATAATTACCGCCCCATTCATTTGGCTATTGACAATATCTACCGAGTTTTTATTAAAAATATTAATGATAAAACCATCGGCTGACGGAAAAGTAACCGAAGAAGAAATCAAGGCCATAATTAAAGAAGGAACAGAAGGAGGCGAAGTTCAGGAAATAGAACAAGATATTGTGGAACGTGTTTTTCATATTGGCGATAGAAAAGTAAATTCGCTAATGACGCATAGAAAATCAGTAGTATTTTTGCCGCTAAATTCAGACAAAAAACAAGTCAAAGAGTTCATGTCCAAGGAGCTACATTCTGTATATCCTGTTTATGGCGATAATTATGATCATATTGTAGGCGTTGTTAATTTGAAAAGCATCTTTTCTAATATAGATAATGACGACTTCAATTTAAAATCTATAATGACCGAAGCCCCTTTCATAATGGAGCAAACTACGGCCTATAAAGCATTAGAGAATTTTAAAAATAGCGGTATCCATTACGCTTTTGTATCAGACGAATATGGTGATTTTCAAGGAATTATAACGCTAAATGATATCCTAGAAGCCCTTGTTGGTGATGCCTCCGAATTCTATAAAGACGATTTTCGATTAATAGAAAGAGAAGATGGGTCGTGGCTCGTTGATGGCCATTATTCGCTGCACGATTTCCTTACTTTTTTCGAGCTAGACGAACTAATTAATGATTATGAAGTCACCACCGTTAGCGGACTAATCATGACCGAATTATCGCATATCCCAAAAGAAGGCGAAAAGCTAGTTTGGCAAAGATTTGAATTGGAAGTCCTTGATATGGACGGAGTGAAGATTGATAAAGTGATGGTGAGAATCCTAAATAATTAGTGTTCAGTTTTTAGCAAATCCGCTACATACTGACCACAGAATACTAAAAAAATGACAGAAGGAAATTTTGTAGATTACGTTAAAATATATGTATCCTCTGGAAAAGGAGGAAAAGGCTCAACCCATTTGCACAGAGAAAAATTTATCGAAAAAGGAGGTCCAGACGGAGGAGATGGCGGCCGAGGCGGACACGTATATCTTGTTGGAAACAAAAGTTTATGGACACTTTTTCATCTAAAATTTGCCCGACACGTAAAAGCAGGACACGGAGGCGATGGCGGAGGCGATAGAAGTACAGGTGCCGATGGAGAAGACAAATATATCGAAGTGCCACTAGGAACAGTCGTTCGCGACAAAGAGACCAACGAAATTTTATTCGAAATCACCGAACATCAAGAAAAACGAATCGTTGCCCTTGGTGGAAAAGGCGGGTTAGGAAACTGGCATTTTCGAAGCTCAACCAATCAAACACCCAGGTATTCACAACCAGGATTGCCCTCTACCGAAGTCGATATGATTTTAGAATTGAAGGTCCTTGCCGATGTAGGATTAGTAGGATTTCCAAACGCAGGAAAATCAACTTTACTATCCGTGCTAACCTCCGCAAAACCAAAAATTGCCGACTACCCGTTTACCACCCTAAAACCAAACCTAGGAATCGTGGCATATCGTGATTTTCAATCGTTTGTGATTGCCGATATTCCAGGAATTATCGAAGGAGCTGCCGAAGGAAAAGGCCTCGGACATTATTTTTTGAGACACATCGAAAGAAACTCAACCCTACTATTTTTAGTCCCCGTTGATACCCCCGACATCAAAGGCGAATATGATATTTTGGTCAACGAACTAACAAAATATAACCCCGAAATGCTCGACAAAGAACGCATCGTAGTTATATCAAAATGTGATATGCTCGATGACGAACTCAAAGCAGAACTCAAAACCCAACTAGACAAAGATTTCGCAGAAACTCCCTATATGTTCATCTCGTCAGTTGCCCAGCAAGGGCTTTCAGAATTGAAAGACAAACTTTGGAGCATGCTAAACATGGCAGACGACATTCCCGAAAACAGCCATAATCTATAAAATATAAAATCAAAAGAGGCTTTTTTTGTATAACTACTTTCAATAATTATAGGTATCAAACAAAAACTGTAATGTTTTTGGAACATCATTTACTTGAATTTTTGGATATTCAATTTTACCATTCAACCAATTTTCTATTTCAATATGAAAATCATCACCCACTTTATTAAGAACTGGAACCCCTAATAATTTCAATGCCGCTGCATTGCATTCCTGCTCGTAATGATTTTGGATTGGAATACTCAATATTTTTTTGTTCAAAAATAATGCTTCAGCTGGAGTTTCAAATCCACCACCTGTTAGAATTCCGTGACAATTTATCAAACTATCATTGAAAAGTTTTTGGTTAACAGGAAAATAAGTAATGTTTCCTTCCTTACGAATTTCTTTAATATCATTCAAAAACCATTGAAATTCTATGCCATTTACTTTATGAAATGCCTTTTCTAAACATTCTCTATCGAAAGAAGGAAGGTAAACTGAAATATGACTTAAGTCTTTTGGTGTTGCTTGAAAAATTTCATCTTTAATAATTGGTGGATAAATAAAGGAATCATATTTTTTGAAATGAAGTCCAATATATTTTGATGAAGTAGCATAATGTTTTAAAACTAATTCCCCCATAATATTATTTTTTTCAGACCTTGGTGTCAAATCCGACATAAAACTCGCTTGATGTCCAAATTGTACCGATTTCACTTTCTGAAGCCTACACGCCAAAGAAGTTATCGAATCAAAATCATTAATTACAACATCATAATCTGACAATGGCAACGCTTTTGCATCCCGATACATTTGCAATGGTTTGATGTTTTTGGCTATATTCCAATAATCTAAACCACCACATTGACTGTAATGCAAACTACAGCCTTTACTTTTATACTTAATTGGAATTTCAACATTGAGACTCGAATTATTTCCACTCATAAAGAAATCTACAGTTCCAAACTTTTTTAAATACGGATACAACTGAACGGCTCTACTAATATGTCCGTTTCCTGTGGCTTGAATTGCGTAAAATATTTTCATAGAAACGTATAATTAGGATAAAATTTTTGTCATGTAATTTTCTATGGCTGTTTCCTCTTTCATTTCTAAAAGATCATAACTCTCTTTTTTATATTCATAAATACTCCATTTTGACTTTTTATACTCCAAAGCCGTCAAATTTTCAACCCAATCGCCACTATTCAAATACATTACCGAGCCATTTTCATTTTCAACAACCTTCATTTGTGGTTTGTGAATGTGTCCGCAAACTACATAATCGTATTTTTTATCGATGGCAATTTCGGCAGCCGTAGTTTCAAAATTGGTAATAAACGAAACCGCTTTTTTAACGCTATCTTTAATTTTTTTTGAAAAACTCCTCTTTTCTTTTCCGAATAACACTAATAACCAATTGACAAAACTGTTGATTAGGATCAACAAATCATAGCCTTTACCACCAATTTTAGCTATTATTTTGGCATACCCTTGTGTCGAAGAATCAAAAACATCACCGTGAAAAATCCAAGCTTTTTTACCGTCCAAATCCAAAATTAACTTGTCTACCAATTCAAAATTTCCTAAAATTAAATCAGAATATTTACGCAAAACTTCGTCGTGATTACCCGTAATATAAATTACTCGTGTTCCTTTGGTAGACATTTTAATAATATGTCGCAGCACGTTCATGTGGGAAGCTGGAAAATAGCTTCTAGAGAAATTCCACATATCGATAATATCACCATTTAAAACCAACGTTTTGGGTTGAATTGATTTCAAATACTGAAGCAATTCCGAAGCGTGACAGCCATACGTTCCAAGGTGCACATCGCTAAGTACTACTAATGGAATTTTTCTTTTATTTTTCATTTTCAGTTTTAACAAAATTCCTACTGTAGTGTTAATTTATTATGCTTTTAATTTTATCATATCGTTATTTATTTCGTTGAAAATCAAGTTTAAAGCAAACTCATAACTTTTTTTATTTGGGCGTGCCCTCGTTTAGAACGTTTATA
>CAIJXW010000092.1 GCA_903824755.1 uncultured Bacteroidota bacterium
TGAAATAATAGAACAAGAAAATACGATTACTAGCAAAGCAGATGCTGTTGAGAAAAGCACTTTTGAAAATGCAATTTCCATAAAAAACATCAACTTCAAATATGATGAAGAATCCGTATTATCAGATTTTTCTTTAGAAATTAAAAAAGGACAAACAATTGCATTAGTGGGTCAATCTGGAAGTGGAAAAAGCACCATTGCAAATTTATTGACGCGTTTTTATGATGTCAATCAAGGCGAAATTAAAATTGATGATGTCAATATAAAAGATATGAATATCCAATCTCTTCGGGGGTTGATGGGACTCGTGACGCAAGACAGTATTTTGTTTAACGATACCATAAAAACGAATATTGCCCTAGGAAAACTCGATGCTACCGATGAAGAAATTATCGAAGCTTTGAAAATTGCCAACGCCTATGAATTTGTAAAAGATTTGCCTAAAGGTATTTATACCAATATTGGTGACAGCGGAAACAAACTTTCGGGCGGTCAAAAGCAACGTTTGTCTATTGCACGTGCCGTTTTGAAAAATCCTCCAATAATGATTTTGGACGAAGCAACCTCAGCATTGGATACAGAAAGCGAAAAATTAGTTCAAGTGGCTTTGGAAAACATGATGCAAAACCGAACATCAATTGTGATCGCTCACCGTCTTTCTACCATTCAAAAAGCAGACAAAATTATCGTTATGCAAAAAGGTAAAATTGTTGAGCAAGGTAGTCATGATGAACTAATTGCTATAAATGGCACCTACAATAAATTGGTTTCTATGCAAAGTTTTGAATAAGTAATTATAGTCTTGCCGTAATTTTTATATTAAATACCCTATTGGTCATATAATTAGGTATTCCGTATTGATTTTTTGTATAAACATCACGAACCCAAGTATTTGTAATTGTGTTTTGATTATTAAATAAATTGAAAATCTCTAGCCCTGCGGATAAATCTTTGAATTTCTTAAGCCAATGTCCGTCAGGTAAATTCTTATTATTGTCTGTAAATACTTTTGAAAAACCTATGTCTGCACGGCGATAATCACGCAATCTGCTTTGATATACATAAGGGTCAGCATAGGAAGGCGAGCCACCTGGCAAACCTGTGTTATAGACCAAATTCAAATATAATTTTACGCTTGGAAGATTGGGCATATAATCCTGAAAAAGGATTCCAAATTTCAATCTTTGATCGGTTGGTCTCGAAATATAACCTTTATTATCAATGTTTTCCTCTGTTTTTAAATACCCAAAACTAAACCAAGATTCAGTACCTGGAACAAATTCGCCATTCAGTCGAAAATCAAGTCCTTGGGCATAGGCTTTTGCATTATTATTGGCTTGATATCGAATTCTGACATTATCCAAAGTATAAGGATTGACGTCATAAATGGACTTATAGTAGGCCTCTGAAACCAATTTGAACGGTCGATTCCACATTTTGAAACTATAATCATTACTCAAAACAAAATGAATCGATTTTTGAGCTTTCACATTTGGCAATACCGTTCCGTTTGAATCGCGAAGTTCTCGATATGATGGAGGTTGCACATACATTCCTGTCGAAAATCGAAAAACCATATCTTTTTCCCAGTCGGGTTTGATTGCAAATTGTCCGCGGGGACTAAATTCTATTTGGCTTTTTCCAGGTGTTGCCGCACCCGAAACTTCCCATTGATGCATTCTTGCACCAAGAGTGTACCAAATATCATGAAGGCCAAGTTTGCTTTTTTTGTTCCATTGCAAATAGCCCGAAAGCCTATCAATCGTAGCATAATTTAATGCTCGAACATTCTGATAAGGAACTAACGGCCCAACATAAGGCGAATAAGGTTGGTCGTTTTGAGGCAAATTAATTATTGGTGGATTGATTGAAAAACCCGCAGAATCAATCACTTCCCATTCTACAATTCTATCCCGAATATCTTCCCGAGAATATTTGAATCCCCACTCGACTTGACTTTTCTTCAAATCATGAAAACCCTTTACTTCGGCATTTACAATTAGTGCATCCAAATCGTTTCGGGCGTGATTTAATTGCGTCCCAATGGCACGACTAAAAGTAACATCGCCAAAAGTTTCCGAACCAATTGATGTGTCAACTTCCCCTAAAAAATAGCCTGCATATATATCAAAATATTCTTGCTCGAGCGTATGATAGGCCGAAGCGATAAACTTTAATGTAAATGAATCGCTTGCTTTAAAAGAAGATTTCATTGCCCCAAAAAAGGTTTCATATTTATCTTTTTCTTGACCTTCATAATAGACTTGTAAGGCAATGGGATTATCGAAAGTGCCAAAATTTGTTTGTCGAGATAATGGCGTATAATTATATCTGTTTTGAGAAATATTACCCAAAAAACTAAATTGCCATTTGGTTGAAGCATTAAAAATTACATTCGTTTGAACATCGGCAAATGTAGGGTTATAATCGGTTTTTGTTTCTTGGCTATTAACCAAAAGCCCATTATTTCTATAACGAACACCAGAAATTGCTGACCATTTTTGATTTTTAGAAACAGCATCAACGGCAAGGCTTCCGCCGAGTAAACTCGCCTCGGTGATTAGACCAAATTTTGTTGGACGCCGATAAGTAATATCTAAAACAGAAGATAATTTATCGCCATATTTTGCTTGAAAACCGCCTCCAGAAAAATCAACATTTTGAACCAAATCAGTATTCGTAAAACTCAAACCTTCTTGTTGGCCTGAACGCACTAAAAAAGGACGATACACTTCAATTTCGTTCACATAGACCAAATTTTCGTCATAGTTTCCTCCTCGAACAGCATATTGTGTACTCAATTCATTATTTGAATAAACCCCAGGAAGAGTTTTCAAAATATTTTCGACACCCGCATTTGCCCCTGGAATTCTCCGAATCACTTCAGGCTCGATGGTCGTAATTCCTTGCACCCGTTTTCTATTTCCTGCAGTGACAATTACTTCCCCCATTTGTTCCGCCTTTGCACTCATAACCAGATTAAATTCGCGGTCTTCATTCGGTTTTAATTCTAAAGAAACTGTGATTTTCTTTAAGGAAACATGAGTAAAAACAATAACTATTTTTTTATTTGCGGAGACAGTAATATTATAAAACCCATTTGCATTTGAAGTTACGGATTGACTTTGAAAGGCAATATTAACACCTTCTACTGGGTTGTTGTTTTCGTCCAAAACAAGCCCTTTTATTCTAGCAGATTGTCCAAAAGAAAAATTGAAGATTAATAAAAATACAAATAGTAATATGTGGTTTGTGACTTTCAAAGAGTTTATTTTTTATATTATTTTTTTCTAAAAAATTGCGTTTCAAAGATAGTAGAATTTCCCAGGTTATCGATTACAATCAATTTCAAATCGTTTTTTCCATCGTCAAATACTGCATCGTCAAAATTATGAGTGATTTTTTTTGATATTAAATCATATTCAAAAAGAATCCATTTGCCGTTCAAATAGCCGTTATATTCCTTAATTCCAGACAAGTCATCAGAAATTATGAATTGCAACGTTTTTTGATTTGTAATCCATTTACCTTCAATTGCTTTAGAAATAATTATTTTTGGGGCGGTAGTATCTTTCATCAATTGGTATTGTCCCCAATTTTTTGTGTAGGTTGAAAAAACATTGTTTTTTAATTTTGTAGGGCAGTATTTCCATTTTTTATTATCAAAATTGGCAATAAACATTTTTTGTTTATCCATTTCAGAAGAAATAGAATCCTGAACAGAAACTAAAAAATTAGTGTGAACAGGAATAGTTTCGTTGGGCAAAATAAGAGTTTTATCTGTGACATTAAATCCAAAATAGAAATCTTCATAAAAAGTATTGGCAGGAAAATAAACAGACCAATTTTCTTTTTCATAATTATATTCTTGGTTATATTTAATGAAGAAAGGGGTCTTTTTCTGGGCAGAAACATCTGTTGCGGATGCATCAGAAAACAGAATTGGAATAGAAATTATGCTTTTATTGTTATGAAAATCAGAAATTTCAATTCGACACACTTGGTTCCTATTTGAATTTACAGAAACAATACCATTTTCTTGAAAAGGCTGAAGAATACTCAATGGAAAAGGTTGTGTGGAGAATAGTTTTTGGACACGTTGTGACAATTTTTTATATCGAGAATAATCTATCAAAGCATTAACATAGCGGGATTCATCAAAGGCAAAAGTATCAAATTGATATCCATATATTTGTTTTCCATTTAAAAAAACAGATGATTTATAAATTCCATTTTTATCCCAAGAATAATTCGATAAATCGTAAGTGTTCACGCCAAAACCTAATTTTCCGTTTGCGATAACTTTGTCCGAAACATAGGAACCGTCTTTTTGAAGAGATACATTTAGAATACTAGGATTTAGAGATTCATTTACCACCGAATTATCGCCGATAGGATAGGCTAATAAACTAACAATTGATGGGGTTTTGGTATCGTTCAAATTAGAATCAAAACCAAAAAGCATTGGATTTATGATTTTTTCGGTTTTGGAATCTCGAATTTCAAAGTGCAAATGAGGGCCTTCTGAGCCACCTGTATTTCCAGAAAAAGCAATAACATCACTTTGATTTACTGGCAATTCATCAGGTTTTAAGAAAAGCTCGATTTCAAAAGTTTTGTTTTTATATTGATTTTCTTTGATATATTTTTCAATAATGGGAGACGCTTTTTGCAAATGGCCATAAACGGTTGTATAACCATTCTTGTGGGTAATATAAATTGCTTTTCCATAACCAAAAAGCGAAATTTTTATTCGAGAAACATATCCATCAGCTACAGCATATACAGGCAATCCCTCCACCTTCTTAGTTTTATAATCCAGACCTGCGTGAAAATGATTGGCTCTTAATTCACCAAAATTTCCCGATAGTTGCATCGGAATATCGAGAGGAGACCTAAAATCAGTTTTTGGATATTGATTTTGAGCATAAATATTAGAAATAAAAAACAAAAACAGATAGGCGAATTTCATTGATAACGTTTTGGCTAATTTAATGAAAAAGTTTTAAAA
>CAIJXW010000093.1 GCA_903824755.1 uncultured Bacteroidota bacterium
ATTGCTATAATTAAATAGGAATATTAACTTTGTAAAAATAAGTAAAGTATAAAGTTTCTTATGAGTGAAATTGCAGAAATAATTGATACTCTTGAAAATAGAATAGTAAAACTCTTTGGCAAAATTGATGCTTTGGAGGAAAACATTAAGATTCTAAACCAAGAATTAACACAAAATGCGATTATTGTCCAAAAAAAAACGGATGAGTTTGAAGTACTTAAAACACAGTATGAATCACTTAAAATTACGAATTCTTTGCTTGGCAGTGATGAAAATAAAAGAGATACAAAGCTAAAAATAAATTCATTAATTCGTGAAATTGATTACTGTATAGCCCAGCTATCAGACTAGTAAACTATGAATGAAAAGCTTAAAATTAAACTATCAATTGCCGACAGAGTTTATCCTTTGACGGTAGATTTGTCTCAAGAAGAAGGCCTTAGAAGCGCTTCTAAGAAAATTGATGTGATGATTAAGCAATTTGAAGAAAATTATGCTGTTCGAGATAAGCAAGATGTTTTGGCAATGTGTGCCTTACAATTTGCATCTCAATTAGAACAAAAACAAATTGATAAGTCTATTGATAATACCGAAGCAAATGAAAGACTTCGGAAGATTAATGATTTGTTGATAAAATATCTCGATAAATAACACGTTCTTTACAAACAACTAAGATACTGCCTACATTAGTTTATATTTGGTAAACTCAACGCTAACAATTTAGAATGAGCAAATCATCACTACTAAAGCATGCCACGTTCTTCGTGGAAGCTTGAACAGTGAGTTAGCTCAAAACTTGTAATTCAGAGTTTATTCAAAACACCTAATGTAGGTTTTTTTATATATAAATTTTAACAAACATGGACGGTACAATAATATTAATTATCTCAGGGATAGCAGGGGTTGCAGGAGGATTTTCGATAGCGAAATTCTTAGAAAAAAGCACCCTAAATAATTTGGTTAAAAATGCAAAAAAAGAGGCATCTTCAATAATAAGAGACGCTAATATTGAAGCAGAAAACACCAAACGGGACAAAATGCTTCAAGCAAAAGAAAAATTCATTGAATTGAAAGCAGAGCACGAACAAGTGATTTTAGCTAGAGATCGCAAAGTTGCAGAAGTAGAAAAGAGAGTTCGCGATAAAGAATCTCAAATTTCTAATGAATTGGCCAAAGCCAAAAAAATAAATGACGATTTTGAGGCAAAAACAAATGAATATACTTCAAAAATTGAATTGCTTGATAAAAAGCAGTTAGAAGTCGAAAAAATGCACAAAAGCCAACTGAATCAGCTGGAAGTGCTTTCTGGTTTATCTGCCGAAGAAGCTAAAAATCAATTGATTGAAGGTCTTAAAGCAGAGGCAAAAACCAAAGCGATGTCTCACATTCAAGACACTATTGAGGAGGCAAAATTAACCGCCCAACAAGAAGCAAAAAAAATAATCATCAATACTATTCAACGAGTTGGAACAGAAGAAGCGGTAGAGAATTGCGTGTCTGTTTTCAACATTGAATCTGACGATGTGAAAGGAAGAATCATTGGGCGAGAAGGAAGAAACATTAGAGCAATTGAAGCCGCTACTGGGGTTGAAATCATTGTTGATGATACGCCAGAAGCAATTATTCTATCTTGTTTTGACCCAGTTAGAAGAGAAATAGCAAGACTTGCTTTGCACAAATTAGTTACTGATGGTAGAATTCACCCAGCACGAATTGAAGAAGTTGTTGCAAAAACAGCCAAACAAATCGATGATGAAATTATAGAAGTGGGAAAACGAACCGTTATAGATTTAGGGATTCATGGTTTGCACCCTGAATTAATAAAAATTGTAGGGCGAATGAAATACCGCTCTTCTTATGGTCAAAACTTATTGCAACACTCTCGTGAGGTATCTAAGCTTTGTGGAATTATGGCAGCCGAACTAGGTCTGAATGTTAAACTTGCTAAAAGAGCAGGTTTATTGCATGATATTGGGAAAGTTCCAGATGCAGAAAGTGATCTTCCGCACGCATTATTAGGTATGCAATGGGCAGAAAAATATGGTGAAAAAGAGGAAGTATGTAATGCAATTGGAGCTCACCACGATGAAATTGAAATGAAATCTTTATTGTCTCCTATTATTCAGGTGTGTGATGCAATTTCGGGTGCTAGACCAGGCGCTAGACGTCAAGTTTTGGATTCTTATATTCAACGATTGAAAGATTTAGAGGAAATTGCTTTTGGCTTTAATGGTGTGAAAAATGCCTACGCTATTCAAGCAGGTAGAGAGTTGCGTGTAATTGTAGAAAGCGAAAAAGTTTCAGATGACAATGCAGCGAGTTTATCTTTTGAAATTTCACAAAAAATTCAAACAGAAATGACCTACCCGGGACAAGTAAAAGTTACAGTGATTAGAGAAACTAGAGCAGTAAATATTGCTAAATAGGTTTCTTTTTTTATTAAAATCTAAAAAACACTTCTAGCCATAGAGGTGTTTTTTATTTTCTAGGGTGAAACGAGTTCAAAATATGAGTAAGATGTTTTTTATCTAAATGAACATAAATCTCGGTAGTTGTGATTGATTCGTGGCCCAATAACAATTGAATAGACCGCAAATCAGCACCATTTTCAAGAAGGTGAGTTGCATAGGAATGTCTAAATGTATGTGGGCTAATAGTCTTGTTTAATTGTATTTTTAAGGCTAAATTTTTTATGATTGTAAAAATCATGGCACGAGTTAATTGGCTTCCCCTCCTATTTAGAAAAAGAGTGTCTTCATTTCCTTTTTTTATAGACACCTGATTTCTAACATTATTTTTGTATAATTCTAAATATTTTTGGGTAACATTTCCAATAGGAACAAAACGTTGTTTATTTCCTTTTCCTGTTATTTTTAGAAACCCTTCTTCAAAAAACAAATCAGATATTTTGAGGCTAACCAATTCTGAAACACGAAGTCCACAGCCATAGAGTGTTTCGAGCATGGCACGATTTCGTTCGCCTTCATTAGTAGTCAAATCAATAGCTGCAATTAGTTTATCAATATCAGAGAGTGATAGCGTGTCGGGTAATTTTCTTCCAATTTTTGGAGATTCAATAAGCTCTAAAGGATTGTCAGTGCGATAATCTTCGAAGATTAAATAGGAAAAAAAACTTTTTAGTCCCGAAATTATTCGAGCTTGAGAACGAGGATTTACTTCTTTTGAAACGGAATAAATAAATTGTTGAATGGTTTCTTCTTTAATTAAAATCGGAGAAATTTCAATTTGATTTTGTTCCAAGAATAAAGTCAACCGCTCAATATCAAATGAATAATTGTCGATAGTATTTTTTGCTAAACCTCTTTCGATTTGCAAATAGGATTGATAACTTTTAAGGAAAGAATTCCATTTCATAGCTACAAATAACGGCAATTTAATATAATAAAAAACGTTATAAAAACAAAAAACCACGCCGAAGCATGGTTTTTTATTTAATAAAAAGTTTTTAGAACTTATAAGCTAAACCTAATTTTAGTCCTGATAAATCGGTGTTGATTGAGAAATTTTGAGAGAAATCATTACTAATTCTAGTGTTGATTAGTCCTAGTGAAGTTTCTACAATAAAGTTTTTACTAATAAAATAGCTCATTCCTGGTCCAACAAAAAGATCGAACTTGTTGTCACCTCCTTTTTCTGCAGGAACAGTCAAATTAAATCCAATTTTTGAGAAAACAGAAAATTGACTTTTTGGAGTATAATAATTTCTAACATCCATACCGATAACATAATCGTTTGCTATCAATTCGTTAGAATTAATTCCTAATGTAAATCCATAGGAAATGTCGTCTCCTATAAATTTATTGTAAGTTACAGAAACATTTAAAGGTCTGTTTGTCCCTACTTCTTGGGTTTCAAATTTGAATGAACCTGAAATAAATTTACTTCCGTTGTCAAATCCTAAAGAGTTTGAATCTTGTGCTTTTACTGCTATTGTAGAAATAAAAACAGCAAAAATTAAAATAATTTTTTTCATAATGTTTTATTTAGTTAAAAGTATAAAATTAAATAAGTAGGCTAATTCTTAGAGAAGTTTAAATATTAATTGCTAACACATTTATTAACAAACTTATACAGATATAATAGACCATAAAAAAACCACGCCGAAGCGTGGTTTAATAATTTTTAGTAATGGTAAATTAGAATTTATAAACCATTCCGAATGAAGGAGTGCTAAAGAAATTTGAAAATACGTTAACATCTAAATCAAGGCTAGACATAGATACATCTCCTTGTTTCATGCTTCCATAAGACAAGATGTTGCTTAATCCCCAGTTAATAGCCAATCTAGAAGTAACGAAATAATTCATTCCTAATCCAGCTCCAAAACTCATAGTGCTAACTTTTTCTGCACCTGAAACTCCGCTATCCATAGATCCAAATCCTACACCAAAACTAGTATAAGTTTTAAATCTGCTTCCTAAATCTAGGAAATAGTAACGACCTCCTAAGTCCAAACTGAAAGAACTAGCTTTAATTGTTCCGTTATCAGAAGAACCAAGAGTAAGTCCTGCTCCAATAGAAAACTTGTCAGTCATAAAATAGCTTAATTCTGGTGAAATAGTGCTTGCTGATGTTTTTGTTGTTCCGTTATCTTCACTTGAAAAAGAAAGATTACCTCCCAAAACATAATCACCTTTAGCAAAACCAAAAGATCCATTGTCTTGAGCATTAGCGAAAGCAAATCCAAAAACAGCAACAGCTGTCAAAATAACTTTTTTCATAATTAAAAATTTAATTGGTTAATGAAGCAAAGTTATATCAGGAGCGTATTCGTTTTCAAAAGTCATATTTCAACTTATTAACATTATTGTTAACAATTTTAAAAGCTAAAACGTTTTAGTTATGGCTATTAATAAAGATATCGCAAAAATGAAGTTAATTAATTGTCTAATTCATAAATGGCTGAATTGACCTACAAAAGTTAAAGTTATGATAATGACTATATCATATTATAGAAGAGTTTTCCTATTTTTACGAAAAATAAATGTGATGAAAATTATTATTATAAATGGTCCAAATTTGAATTTACTCGGAAAACGAGAACCAGAAATTTATGGAACACTAACATTTGAGGATTATTTTGATGTATTAAAAAACAAATATCCATCTATTGACTTGCATTATTTTCAAAGCAATATAGAAGGCGAATTAATTTCCAAGCTTCAAGAAGTGGGTTTTTCTTTTGACGGAATCATTCTGAATGCTGGAGCTTATACGCACACTTCAATAGGGATAGGCGATGCCGTAAAAGCAATTCAAACGCCTGTTATCGAAGCACATATTTCAAATACTTTTTCAAGAGAAACATTTAGACATCACTCTTTTATATCACCCAATGCAAAAGGAGTTATTATTGGCTTTGGAATGACTAGCTATGATTTAGCATTACAATCTTTATTATAATTATAATTAATTTACTTCATCGCCCAACATGAAAAAGATCCTATTATTTAGCTTT
Organism: uncultured Bacteroidota bacterium; assembly: GCA_903824755.1. GTDB lineage: Bacteria > Bacteroidota > Bacteroidia > Flavobacteriales > Flavobacteriaceae > Flavobacterium. Next base: position 5,480 of record CAIJXW010000093.1, read on the forward strand.
ATTTTATTTGTATCCCATTTTCAAGCACAAATTCGTGGTACTGTTCTTGACGAAAAAGGGAACCCTATTCCTTTTGCAAATGTAATTATAGAAAACACCTATAAAGGAACTACTTCAAATGAGCTTGGGAAATATGAAATAAACCTTAACACCAAAGGGAAATTTACTCTTATTTTTCAATATTTAGGTTTCAAAACTCAAAAAAAAGCAATAAACATAGAAAGTTTTCCTTTCCTATTGAATGTAATTATGGAGGAAGAAAACTTTACTTTAAATGAAGTTATAATCAGTAATAAAGATAATCCTGCCAATAGAATTATAAGAAAAGTAATCGCAAATAGGAATGAAAACTCAGAGAAAACGGCTCGATATACCGCTGATTTTTATTCTCGTGGTATTTTTAAAGTGAAAGATTTACCAAAAAAAATAATGGGGCAGAAAATTGATTTAAGTGAACAAATGGGAGCCAATATAGATTCTAGCGGAAGTGGCATCATTTATTTATCGGAAACGGTTTCTAAAATAACATTTGAAAAACCCAATAATCTAAAGGAGAAAATTATTGCATCAAAAATTAGCGGAAACAATAATGGCTTTAGTTATAATACCGCCGAATCGGCAAATTATGATTTTTATGATAATTCTATAAATTTTGGTATAAATATGATTTCGCCAATTGCGAGCAATGCTTTCAATTATTATAAGTTTAAATTAGAAGGGACGTTTTCTGACGAAAATAATCAACAAATTTGTAAAATAAAAGTTATTCCAAAACGAGATAAAGAACCCGTATTTGAAGGATATATCTATATAGTTGATGATGTTTGGGCAATATATGCAGTCGATTTAGATATTAAAGGTTACCGAATTAAGAATGAATTTTTAGAGAATATGAATTTGAAACAAAATTTTAACTACAATTCTAGTAACAAAATTTGGTCAAAAAATTCGCAAAGCCTTGCTTTTAATGCTGGTTTTTTTGGAATTAAATTCAATGGAAAATTTAATTACGTGTTTTCAAATTATGAATTTATACGTTCTTTTGAAAAGAAAACTTTTGGTCGTGAAATTCTGAGTTTTGAAGAAAATGCAAATAAAAAAGATTCTATCTATTGGAATAAAAACAGACCAATTCCATTGACAGACGAAGAGCATATAGATTATAAAAAAAAGGACAGCCTATTTCTTGTACGAACGTCACAAAAATATTTGGATTCTATAGACAAGAAAAATAATAAGTTCAAAATATTTCAATTAATTTCGGGTTATAGCTACAAAAATTCCTTTGAGAAAACAAACTTTAACTATCGTGGATTAGTTGATCTTGGGTCTTTAAACTTTAATACCGTTCAAGGATATTCAATTTCTACAGGTTTTAGTTTTCGGAAATGGAATATTGAAAAAGGCAAAAACACAACTATAAATACAGATATTAATTATGGTTTCTCGGATAAACGATTACGAGTTTTGGGCGGTTTTAAACACCGTTTTAACAATCAAAATTATTCGGTTTTGGAAATTTCAGGAGGCACAAAAGTAAATCAGTTTAATGAAAATCAGCCTATTAGTTATTTTTTAAACACAATTAGCACACTCGGTTTCAAGGATAATTATATGAAACTATATAATTTAGAATTTGCACAAATTAGTTATGGAAAAGATGTTGCTAATGGTTTAAAAATAAATGGGAAATTAGAATATTTGCAACGCAAACCATTATTTAATACTACTGATTATTCTATTATTAAAAATAATGATCCCTATACTTCAAACAATCCAAGAGATGCTAACGACTATGTTTCTGCTGGTTTTGATGCACATCATTTATCAAAATTTACTTTAGATATACGATATAATATTGGTAATAAATACTTTTCTCGTCCCGATGGTCGCTTTAATATTCGTAATGAAAAATATCCTACTCTTTATTTTTCTTATATCAAAACTTTTGCTGGCAGTGAGAAAAAATATGAATTTGAGCAAATCAAAGCACGACTCTATTATGACATTAACCTAGGTAATAAAGGAGTTTTAGATATTAATTCTAGGGTTGGTAAATTTTTTAATGCAAAAAATATAGCTTTTATGGATTATAACCATTTTAATGGAAATCAAACCCATATTGGTGAAACAGGGCGGTATTTGAATGTGTTTAATTTGCTTCCTTATTATACGAACAGTACCAATAATAGCTATTTTGAATTGCATTCAGAATATAATGACAAGGGATTTTTGATGAATAAAATACCTTTATTGAATTTATTAAAATCAACATTAATTATTGGTTTTCATCAACTTGCTGTTCCAGACAAAAAGCCTTACACCGAAATTAGTTTTGGTTTAGATAATTTGGGCATCGGAAAATTTAAAATATTTAGGTTGGATTATGTTCATTCTAATCAAAATGCAATTCAGAATAACGGTGTAATTTTTGGGCTGAAAATATTAGATGCTTTTGACTAGAAAATTTGATTAGAGAGGTAGATTAAATCTTCCATTTTATTTCTAGACTCTATTTTATTTGGTAGTTATTTTATTGCTGGGTTCAATGTGAATTAGGACATGCCCTAATTCAAATAATTCTTTTTGTAGGGTGTCTTTCAATAAATGTGCCAAGTCATGGCCTTCTTTTACAGAAATATCTGCATCTACAACAGCATGTAAATCAACATGATATCTCATTCCAGATTTTCGGATAAAGCATTTTTCGGTAGCTATTATTCCTTCTACATTTGAAGAAATTGTTCTTATTTTGTGAACTAAATCGTCATATAAATGCTCGTCCATAATTTCGCCCAAAGCAGGTCTAAATATCAAATAACTATTATATAAAATAAATCCTGAGGCAAATAATGCAGCCCAATCATCGGCAGATTCGTATCCTTTTCCGAAAAACAAAGCAATTGAAATTCCAACAAACGCCGCAATAGATGTGATTGCGTCACTTCGATGATGCCAAGCATCGGCTTTTAGAGAGGAGCTATTGGTTTGAATACTTCTTTTGATTACTAATCTAAATGAAAATTCTTTCCAGAAAATAATTATTCCGAGAACAATTAAAGTCCAAGGTTTTGGAAGGTTATGGGGTGTAGAAATGTTAACTATACTTTTGTAGGCAATAATCATGGCAGAGGTTATCAAAAAGCCAACAACCAAAAAAGTAATTAACGGTTCGGCTCGACCATGCCCATAGGGGTGATTTTCGTCAGCGGGTTTGTTTGAATATTTTATCCCAAACAACACTAAAAAGGAGGAAAAAATATCTGTTGTTGATTCTATTGCATCAGCTATTAACGCATACGAATTTCCAAAAAATCCAGCTAATCCTTTAATAATTGCCAAGCAAGTGTTTCCTACAATACTGAAATAGGTTGCTTTTATGGCTGTTTTTTCGGAGGTCATTTTTTTTGTGAATTACAAAATTATATCCGAACGATATTTGCCCCAATTGCTCTTAGTCGTTCATCAATTCGCTCGTATCCTCTGTCAATTTGTTCAATATTTTGAATAATACTACTTCCTTTTGCAGAAAGTGCTGCTATTAGTAATGAAATTCCTGCTCTAATATCTGGCGATGACATGGTGGTAGCTTTCAATTGTGATTTAAAATCGTGTCCAATAACTACGGCACGATGAGGATCACATAGGATTATTTTTGCTCCCATATCTATTAATTTATCTACAAAAAACAAGCGGCTTTCAAACATTTTTTGATGAATTAGCACATCGCCTTTTGCTTGTGTTGCAACAACTAGAATAATGCTCAATAAGTCGGGTGTAAATCCTGGCCAAGGTGCATCAGAAATGGTCAAAATTGAACCATCGATATCCGTTTTTACTTCATATCCGTTTTCATGAGCTGGAATAAAAATGTCGTCACCTTGTCTTTCAAGTGTGATTCCGAGTTTTCTGAACACATTTGGAATGACGCCTAAATTATCCCAACCAACATTTTTTATTGTGATTTCGCTTCTTGTCATTGCTGCAAGTCCTATCCAACTTCCAATTTCTATCATATCTGGAAGTATTCTATGGGTGCAACCGCCTAGTTTTTCTACGCCATTTATAGTTAATAAATTAGAACCGACTCCAGTAATATTGGCTCCCATAGAATTTAGCATTTTGCATAATTGTTGCAAATAGGGTTCGCAAGCGGCATTATATATGGTTGTAACTCCTTTTGCTAAAACTGCCGACATGACAATATTTGCAGTTCCAGTTACTGATGCTTCGTCTAGGAGCATGTTGTTTCCTGTAAGTCCATCTGGGGCTTCAACGCCATAAAAGTGATCCTCTTTGTTGTATCTGAATTTGGCTCCTAGGTTTATAAATCCTTCAAAATGAGTATCTAATCTTCTACGTCCTATTTTGTCGCCTCCTGGTTTTGGAATATATCCTTTGCCGAAACGAGCCAAAAGCGGCCCAACAATCATAATCGAACCTCGAAGTGAGCCTCCTTCTTTCTTGAAGGCCTCGGTTTCGATATAGGAAATAGTGACTTCGTCTGCTTGAAAAGTTATTGAACCTGGGCTATTTTTTTGTATTTTAACTCCTAAATTTCCAAGTAATGTTATTAGTTTATTGACATCGATAATGTCTGGGATATTGTTGATTGTTACTTTTTCTGGAGTTAGAAGTACGGCACATAATATTTGAAGTGCTTCATTTTTTGCTCCTTGTGGTGTGATATCCCCTTTGAGGCGAATGCCTCCTTCTATTTTAAAAGTTCCCATAATTTATTTTTATGAATTAGAAGTGGTGCAACTGCCAAAATTATTATTAAGGATTTGAACCAACTAATTTTACAATGGTTTTCGGTTTTGTTTTTTATGAATTGGGTTATTCGATTTAACGTTTTTCGAAATTTTTGGTTTTTGAACGCTTATTGGCAATATTTTGTTAGAAACGCGTTTGTTTGTTCGAATTAAATCTGTTGTTGCTACTAATTCTTCGGTGCTTTGTGTCAGATTAATTTTCCCGTCAGATAATTCAACCAGGTGTTCAAAGATAACATCATCTTTTACGGTGTCTTTGTTCCAGCTTAGGTAGGATTTTTTCATGTGATTTGCAATCACTTTTACTAATGCACTTTTCATTTCGCCTTCTTCCCATTTGTTTGCAACATCAATCATATATTTGATATTGTTTCCGTAGAAACGGTATTTTGGAAAGTTTTGTGGATATTTCAACGCGTCTGGTTTGAGTTGCAAAACTTCACGAGACGGAATTGGATAGGGTGAATCTACGTCTAATTTAAAATCGGACATAATAAAAATTTGATCCCACAATTTGTGCTGAAAATCAGGCACGTCTCTCAAATGGGGGTTTAGATTTCCCATTACTTGAATGATATATCGTGCGGCTTTGTTTCTTTCTATTCTATCTTCGAGAGTGGTTGCTTGTAGAATTAATTTTTGCAAATGGCGACCATATTCTGGGATTATTAGATGTTCTCTTTCAGAATTATATTCTAAATTAAAAACGACATCGTTTGCTATTTCTTTTTGATATTTTGGAACCATATTTAAAGGGAAATTATACCTTCTATTGTTGATAATTCGAGGTATTTGTCTATTATTTCTTGAGCTTCTTGCATTTGAACGTTTATGGATATACTGGTATATTTTCCTGTTTTTGAATGTTTTGTTTCTATCACAGCTCCCATTTGGTCGAATGCATTTTCTACTTTTTCTATTTTATTTGATTCTGAAGGAACAATAAATTTGAATAAATATTCAGAGGGCCAAGTCATTGAACTGTTGAGTTCATTTTTTAGTCTTTCGTAAAAATCTTCTGTTTCCTTTTCCATTCTTAAAATAAAATAAAAGCAAATATACGGTTTAAATTATGAATATTTATATGTTGTTTATGATTTTAGAAACTTTGGTTAAAATTCGATAAAAATTGTTATTAGCCCTGATAGCAGTGAAAATCCCACGCTTTTTTTGCGTGGATTGAAACGTATAGCAGGAATTGCATTTGTAGAGATGCCTGTATTTTTTGCTTCTAAAAAAAGAAAAGGGTTTTAATTTCGATTTGTTTAAGTAAATTTGGGTTTTTATTTTATGAAAGTGCAAAAAGAAATCATTGGTATTATTGGTGGGCCTGGAACTGGAAAAACGACTATTATTGATGCGTTATCGAAGCAAGGATTTTGCTGTTACCCTGAGGTTTCGCGGGAGGTGACGATGGAAGCAAAAAAGCAAGGAATTGAACAATTGTTTTTGGAAAACCCGTTATTGTTTAGCGAATTATTATTGGAGGGGCGGAAAAAACAGTTTGAAAGTGCTTTGAAAGAGGAGCATGATGTTGTTTTTTTGGACAGAGGAATTCCTGATGTTTTGGCCTATATGCACTATATTGGTGATAGTTATCCTGCATTTTTTGATGCTGCATGTAGAGAAAATATATATTCTAAAATTTTTGTTTTGCCACCGTGGGAGGAGATTTATGAGAGTGATGAGGCTCGATATGAAAATTATGAGCAGGCAAAATTGATTTATAATCACCTAATTGAAACTTATCTCAACTATGGTTATGAATTGATTGAGGTGCCAAAAGATACTGTTGACAAGAGAATCCTATTTATCTTAGATAAAATTTCTAGGTAATTTTTCTGTTTTGAAAATACTAGATTGATTTGAAACCAATGCAAGAAGCTGAATTTTTTTTAAAAAAATATTGGAAACACGAAAGTTTTAGACCCCTTCAAAAAGAAATTATTGATTCGGTTTTGGACGGTAAAGACACTTTTGGGCTTTTGCCAACTGGTGGTGGAAAATCGGTGTGTTTTCAAATACCTGCTTTGATGCGGGACGGAATTTGTTTGGTAATTTCTCCTTTGGTTGCTTTGATGAAAGATCAGGTTTCAAATTTGCAAAAACTTGACATTAAGGCAATTGCTATTACTGGCGGATTGCAAAATCATGATGTGATTACGCTTTTGGATAATTGTCAATTTGGTAATTATAAATTTCTGTATGTATCTCCTGAGCGGCTGGAATCGGATTGGGTTTTGGAGCGAATAAAGAGTTTGCCATTGAACCTCATCGCTATTGATGAAGCTCATTGTGTTTCTCAGTGGGGGCATGATTTTCGACCTGCCTATTTAAAGATTTCTAATCTGAAATCTCATTTTCCTAAAATCCCTTTTTTGGCTTTGACGGCATCAGCAACAAAAACCGTTGAGCAAGATTCTATTGCACAGCTAAAATTGGATAATCCAACTGTTTTTAGACAATCATTTGGCAGAGATAATTTGGCTTATATGGTTTTTGAAGTAGAGGATAAGTTGTTTCGAATGGAGCAAATTTTGAAAAAAAATCCTTCTCCTTCTATTGTATATGTACGAAATCGAAAATCGTGCTTGGATATTTCGTCTCAATTGCAATCACTTGGGATAAAGTCAACTTTTTATCACGGCGGTTTAAGTCCTAAAGAAAAGGACAAAAATATGGAGTTATGGATGTCTGAAAATGTTCAGGTTATTGTTGCTACAAATGCTTTTGGTATGGGAATTGACAAATCTAACGTAAAAACAGTCATTCATATTGAATTGCCAGAGAGTTTAGAGAATTATTATCAGGAGGCTGGACGAGCAGGGAGAAATAGTGAAAAAGCGTATGCAATTATATTGACAAGTCCATCTGATAAAAAACACGCGGAAGCACAATTTATTTCTGTTTTGGCCGACAAAGATTTTTTGAAAAACGTTTATATCAGAATGTGTAATTATTTTCAAATTGCTTATGGAGAAGGAATTGGCGAACAATTTTCGTTCAATTTAAATCATTTCTGTAGTCAATATCAATTTCCAATTTTGAAAACATATCATGCAATTCAGTTTTTGGATCGACAAGGAATTATATCGTTATCCCAAGAATTTTCACAAAAAATATATCTTCAATTTATCATTTCTTCCAAAGAAGTGATTCGCTATATAAGTCTAAATCAGAGTGATGAGCTGGTGATTCTTACCCTTTTGAGAACCTACTCAGGTATATATGAAGTTCCGACCGCTATCAACTTATCTTTAATTGCTAAGAAATCGAATGTTGATGAACAAAGTGTTTCACAAGTTTTAGAACGATTGAAATCAAAAGAAATCATTAATTATCAAGCAAAAAATAATGATGCAACGCTAATATTTAATGATGTTCGAGAAGATGAATTGACGATTAATCGGGTTTCAAAGTATTTAGAAAATCAAAATAACCAAAAGAAATTGCAATTAAAAGCTGTTATTAATTATATATCTGATAAAAAAACTTGTAAAAGCAAACTTATTTTATCTTATTTTGGTGAGCAAAACATTGCTAATTGCGGAATTTGTTCTGTTTGTATAAAGCAATCAAACACCAATTATAACCTTCAAAACTTGGTTGAAAAAATAGTGGTACTATTAAAGGAGAAAGAACATAGTTCGAGAGAAATAGAATTGGTTACAAAAAGTTCGACCGAGGACATTATCTTTGCACTGCAAGAATTATTAGAACGTGACATTATAATAGTAAAAAAGAACAATAAATACGCACTAAAATCATAATGGAAAAATTAAGAATAGTTTTTATGGGTACTCCTGAATTTGCCGTTGGGATTTTGGATACTATATTAAGGAACAAATATACTGTTGTCGGAATAATTACAGCTCCAGACAAGCCTGCAGGTCGTGGACAAAAAATAAAATATTCGGCAGTCAAAGAATACGCATTAGAGCATGGGTTGCAACTATTGCAACCTACTAATTTGAAGGACGAGAATTTTATATCGGAACTAAAATCATTGAAAGCAAATTTGCAAGTTGTTGTTGCATTTCGAATGCTTCCAAGAGTAGTATGGGAAATGCCAGAATTAGGCACAATAAATTTGCATGCTTCTTTATTGCCAAATTATCGTGGAGCAGCCCCTATAAATTGGGCACTAATTAATGGAGAAACAAAAACAGGAGTTACTACGTTTTTTATCGATGATAAAATAGATACAGGTGCCATGATTTTAAGTTCGGAAACAGCAATAGAGGCCAATGAAAACGCAGGTCAACTTCATGATCGATTGATGGTTCTTGGAGGAGAAACAATTCTAAACACGCTGAAACTAATCGAAACAAAAAAAACAGTCCCTCAAATTCAGAGCGACATGGGAAATATAAAAACGGCTCACAAACTAGACAAAGAAAACTGCAAAATTGATTGGAATAAATCCGCAAATGAAATATACAATACAATTAGAGGCCTTTCTCCCTATCCTGGAGCTTGGTTTGTACTAAAAGACAAAGATCAAGAATGGCAAATTAAAATATTTGAAGCTACAGTTAACCTAGAAAATCATTCAGAAAAAATTGGGGCAGTTTTCATTAATAAAAAAGAAATTAAAATTGCAGTCTTAGGAGGATTTATAGAAATATTGACTTTACAATTTCCAGGAAAGAAAAAAATGACCGCTGCAGAACTCCTCAATGGGTTGAAATTTTCGGAAGAAGTGAGTGTTTATTGAGGATTAGGGATAAAAAACAGGTGTCGTTTATCGGTTTTATTGGTCGTTTATCAACAAAACATTAAAGTTATCAACAAATTATGCGAAAATTTAATAAATCGGTTGTGTGGTAAGTATTTCCTACTAAATTTGTTACAAACAAAATAAGTTTAACCAACAATTAATAACTTTTATTATGAACAAATCAGAATTAATCGATGCAATTGCTGCTGACGCAGGAATTACAAAAGCAGCTGCAAAATCAGCATTGGAATCATTTTTAGGAAATGTAAGTGGTACTTTGAAAAAAGGTGGAAGAGTTTCATTAGTAGGATTTGGTTCTTGGTCAGTTTCTAAAAGAGCTGCAAGAGACGGAAGAAATCCACAAACTGGAAAAACTATCAAAATCGCTGCAAAAAATGTAGTGAAATTCAAAGCAGGATCTGAATTAGAAGGTTCAGTAAACTAGTCCTTTCCTATTTCATATAGATAAAGCCTTCCATTGGAAGGCTTTTTTTGTACTTAATCGATTATTTATTTCTGTGCTATATTTTTAATTTAATTTTAAAATAAAAATATGACTTCCGAAAAACTAAAAAAAGGTTATTTGCTAATTGCAGAGCCAAATCCAAAAGTAGAATTCCCATTTGAAAAATCCGTAATCCTTGTAGCCGAACATAATAAAGAGGGTTCTGTAGG
>CAIJXW010000094.1 GCA_903824755.1 uncultured Bacteroidota bacterium
AAAGCATAAAAAAAGAAACCTTACTATTTTAATATAAAATTTGTAAAGAAAAGTTTTATAATTGTTGAATCGATAATATTACTGTCTGTTTTTAGAAAAAATCATAAAAAATTGAAAAATTGAAATATTATCAATCAAAAATTTATTGAAATGCTATCAGAGTCGTAATTTTATGGTTTAAAATTTTAATAAAAAACCAATACATGAAGATAGGAATTGATGCTATTGCTTTTGATGTAGCGAAGTTGTTTTTGCCCATAAAAACTTTGGCGGAAGCCAGAAATATAGAACCCGAAAAACTAGAGAAAGGGCTCGGATTATTGAAAATGACGTTGCCAGATGTTCATCAAGATACTGTTGTTTTTGGGGCAAATGCGCTAACAAAATTGATTCATGACAACACTATTAATCTTTCAGAAATTGCTCGGATATATGTAGGAACCGAGAGTGCTATTGACAGTTCAAAACCAATAGCTTCGTTTTTAGCAAATTTGATGGAACAGAAATTCGGAGAAAATTTATTGTCCGAATGTGATGTTGTCGATTTTACTTTTGCCTGTATTGGCGGGGTAGATGCTATGCAGAATTGTATCGATTTTGTGCGATTAAACCCAACAAAAAAAGCAATTGTTGTCACTACGGATATTGCAAAATATGACCTGAATTCTTCTGGAGAATATACGCAAGGTGCTGGAGCGTTAGCAATATTGATTGCTTCAAATCCACGAATTATAGCTTTTGAAAATCAATGGGCTACGAGTACAAAAGGGGTTTTTGATTTTTTCAAACCCTACCGAACACTTTCAAAAGAAGCCATAACTGGGAATTCAAATAATGAAAATTGGTTTGATAATTTAGAAGCTGAAATTGAAATTCACAAAGACCAACCCGTTTTTGAAGGACAATATTCCAACCAATGCTATATGGACAGAACTCGCAATGCTTATTTTTCTTTTAAAAAAATAAAAAACACATCTGAAACCATCTATAATTCTTGGGAAAGCATCGTCATGCACTTGCCTTATGCTTTTCAGGGGAGACGAATGTTGTCCGAAATTTATGCATTAGACGCTAAAAACGCGATGGTTTCCGAGAATGACAATACCACAGATTATCAAAATAAGTTAAAAGAAATTAGCAAAACAGACGACTATAAATCTTTTGTAACTCAAAAGTTGCAACCAGCAGAATTGGCTTCGTCAATAATTGGAAATTTATATACGGGTTCGATATTTATGGGTTTGCTTTCTACTTTAGGTCATTTTTATGACACAAAAAAAGAAGTTTCTGGAAAGAAATTTGGCTTTCTTGCTTATGGAAGTGGCTCAAAATCAAAGGTATTTGAAGGTACAATTCAGGACGAATGGAAATTGGCAATAGCCAAAGTAAATTTATTTGAAACCCTTGAAAATAGTAATGAAATTGGTTTTGATGTCTATGAAAAACTACATAAAAAAGCGTTGAAAGTTTCTGTTTTAAAACCAAAAAAAGAATGGATATTAGAAAGAATAGAAAATCAAAATCCAAATTTAATTGGTGCTCGATATTACAAATGGATTGATTAGATTTGTATTCTAATTTTGAAGATTATGAAATACCATCAAATTGACCGTAATTTATTTATAAAAAACCGCACAAAATTCATGGCTCAAATGAAGCCAAAGAGTGTTGCTGTTTTTAATTCTAATGATATATATCCAGTTTCTGCCGATAGCACATTGCCGTTTGCACAGCATCGCGACATTTTTTACTTGTCTGGCGTGGATCAAGAAGAGAGTATATTATTGCTTTTTCCTGACGCTCCTTATGAGCACCAACGGGAGATTTTGTTCTTAAAAGAAACCAATGAACACATTGCTATTTGGGAAGGCGAAAAACTTTCTAAAGACAGAGCGTTTGAAGTTTCAGGAATAAAAACCGTTTATTGGCTGCAAGATTTCGAGAAGATTTTATTCGAAATGATGACGCATTCTGAAACAATTTATATCAATACAAACGAGCATTATCGTGCCACGGTTGAAACCGAAACTCGGGAAGCCCGTTTTGTAAAATGGTGGAAAGAGAAATATCCTGCCCACGGAGTTGCAAAAAGCAATCCGATATTGCAACGCATTCGTTCTGTAAAAGAAAGTGAAGAATTGGATTTAATCCAAAACGCGTGTACTATCACAGAAAAAGGCTTCCGAAGAGTTTTGTCGTTTGTAAAACCGAACGTAACAGAATATGAAATTGAAGCCGAATTTATCCACGAATTTATTCGAAATCGCTCGAAAGGTTTTGCCTATACTCCAATAATTGCCTCTGGAAATAATGCCAATGTGTTGCATTATATCGAAAATAACCAGCCTTGTAAAGCAGGAGATTTGATTTTGCTTGACGTTGCGGCCGAATATGCCAATTATTCTAGTGATATGACGCGTATGATTCCTGTTTCAGGGCGTTTTTCAGACCGACAAAAGGCAGTTTATAATGCAGTTTTGAGAGTGAAAAATGAAGCTACAAAAATGCTAACTCCAGGAACACTTTGGAAACAGTATCATGTAGAAGTTGGAAAAATAATGACTTCCGAATTGCTTGGTTTGGGATTGATTGACAAAGCCGATGTGCAAAATGAAAACCCAGAATGGCCAGCCTATAAAAAATATTTCATGCACGGAACTTCCCATCATTTAGGTCTGGATACGCACGATTATGGGATTTTGACTGAGCCTATGAAAGCCAATATGGTTTTTACCGTTGAGCCAGGAATCTATATCCCAGCGGAAGGTTTCGGAATTCGATTGGAAGATAATTTGGTCATTCAAGAAAAAGGGGAGCCTTTAAATTTAATGAAAAATATTCCTATTGAAATTGAAGAAATTGAAACAATTATGAATTCATAATTTGGATAAAAGAATATAGACAAATAGATAATAGACGGTTTGCAGAAATGTAAACCGTTTTTGATTATAAAATAATTATTAGGTAAAAAATTTAACCTTATTTTTGCTCGAAGTTTATAAAAATGAAATCGATTCTCTACAAAAATACTACAATTTCCTTCACGGATTCTGGCAAAGGAACCGCCGTGGTTTTGCTACATGGCTTTTTGGAAAACAAAACGATGTGGAACGATTTGGCTCAAATTTTATCATCAAAAAACCGAATAATTACGATTGATTTATTAGGTCATGGCGAAACTGAGTGTCTTGGCTATGTTCATTCGATGGAAGAAAATGCCGAAATAGTAAAAACTGTATTATCAAAATTACGGATTCGGAACGCAATTTTGATTGGGCATTCGATGGGTGGATATGTGGCTTTGGCTTTCGCCGAATTATATTCAGAAAACGTCAAAGGAATCGTGCTAATGAACTCAACCGCAAAGGAAGACAGTTCGGAGCGGAAACAAAATCGGGATCGAGCTATAACTGCAGTGAAGCAAAATTATGTGAATTTTATTCGGATTTCGATTGCTAATTTGTTCAGTGAAAACAATCGTGAACGCCTCAAAAAAGAAATAGAAACCGTAAAATTAGAAGCCTTGAAAACGCCTTTGCAAGGAATTATTGCCTCATTAGAAGGAATGAAAATTAGAAAGGATAGACAATTTATGTTGCGAGAAATCACTTGTCCAGCACTTATTATTTTGGGAGAAAAAGATCCTGTTTTGGCCTATGAAGAAACCAAATTGCAAATAAAAAATACAAAAGTAAAACTAATAACTTTTGCCGATGGACACATGAGTCCTATTGAAAATCGGGAAGAACTTGCCTTAGTATTATTAGATTTTTTAAAAAATATATAATTTTATACCTTCTCTATAAATGGGGTTTCAATATCTAGAATTTCATTAATCAAAATCGCCAATTGATCTGTATAATTATCCAAAACCTCTTTATCAATATTTGAATTTGAAGCTTTTCCTTCTTTAATAATAAAAGGAAGAAATCCAGATTTTAAATTTTTAAAGGATATAATTCCTGCTTCCATTGGTTTTCCTTGTGCTTGACTTTCAAACATAAAAGCGTAGGCTAGAACTTGGATAATTTTTTCGTTAGAAATTTCTTCTGTCAGTTTATCCCATGATTTTAGGGTGACATCTGATTTTTCTACCTTTCCTGTTTTGTAATCAATTATTCGGATAATTCCATTTCTTTCTTCGATTCTATCAACAGAACCTCCTATTTTCACTGGAAACGGTAAATCTTGATGGTTTAAAATGCGTTCAAATTTCTTCTCCAAGGCAATAATTTTGATAGCATCTCCATTATTAATTGCTTCGAGTTCCATTATAAGAAAATTCTGAATATTTCGTTTGGCAACTTCAAAGGCGAGTAAATTTTTTCCTTTTTTTATTTCACCTTCTTTATAAACAACTTTAAACTGTTTTAGAACCTCATCATCAATTTTATCAAAACTATTTTGAATATCAGAAACCGATAGAAATTTGTCAATAAACGGTTCGTATATTGCCTTCAACGCCTCGTGAACTATAGTTCCAAGAGTGTTCACTGCAATATTTTCTTCTACCTCATCTACATCTTTTATTCCGATGATTTTTTGGAAGTAGAAACGTATTGGATTTCGAGTATAACTCGTTAATGCTGAAGGTGAAAATCCTTGTTCGGCAATTTCAGCCAAACGTTTTTTGATGGTTTCTGTTTTTTGGATAACCATAGGTTGATAGGCATTGTCGGGAATAATTGCATTATAAATTTCGTGAGAAAATGTATGTTTATCTTGCCTTTCTACTTCAAGTTGGGTAATGAATCTACTTTTTTCACCTGCATCTAATCCGTCAGAATCCGTATTATATAATAAATAAATATTTTTTGCCCGCTGCAGCAAATGATAAAAATGGTAAGTATATATGGCATCTTTCTCTTTGAAAGTTGGCAGTCCTTTTTCGCGTTTTACATCATAAGGAATAAACGAGTTGTTTGATTTTCCTGCGGGAAATTTTCCTTCATTCAAGGAGGTAATAATTACAGTTTCAAAATCCAAAACACGACTTTCAAGGACACCCATTATTTGCAAACCATTCAAGGGTTCTCCTTCAAAAGAAACTTCGGCAAGGTCAACTACTTGTTTATAAATGGCATAAAGCGTCTCGATTTTATTGATTTGAGTGTGTTTTGAGTAGTAATTTATGAGTTTGTTAATGACCTTATATAGAGAAAAAACAAACGCCTTGGCAATTTTGTCTTCCTGATTATCGTTGCTTAAATTTGTTTTTATTATTTGCAAAACCATTGCAACCGATTCCAATACCTTTGTAGGCTCATTGTCCCATTTATCAAAAAGTAATTGAAATAAAGTTGATGGCGTTGCATTTAATTGAAGGATTTTTTTGTGAGGTAGAAACGTATAATTATTTTTATTAATAATCGAAACTAAATCGGTGGCATTCACAAAAGACTCAATCAGCGGGTGAGTCAGTACATCTAAAACATCTTTATAATAAAAAACGTAGTTGGTGCTATTTCTAGAAAGTGCATTTGTATGCATTTTGAAAAGCTTAGAAATCAAAATCTGGGCGGGATTGTTTTTGCTAGAGTATCCCATTGTAATATTCAAGGCATCGATAGTGTCTGGCAATGAATATAATAGTGGCACGAGCATGTTTTCGTCTCCAAGCACAAGGGCAACTTTGTCTAACGATTTGCCTGGATTATTTTTGATGCTGTTTTCGATAATTCCTCCTACAATTTTAGCTTGTCCAATAGTTTTTGGTGTGCCAATAATTTGAATGCTTTTTTCTTGAGAAAATTCATCTACAATCCACTCAAAAGGGTTTGTTTTATAGGTAGTCCAGCTTTCTTTGAATCTTCGTATAAACAACCCTGCATCATGAAATTGATCGTTCAAAAATGTGCGATCAATGTCCCAATATATTTTTGCTTGGTTTGATGAAATCAAATGATTTATTATTTTTTCTTCGGCTAGATTTAGGGCGTTAAACCCTGCAAAAACAAATTGTTCTTTTTTTAAAGAATTTGAAAAATGGACTAAATTATTTACTGCTTCTCGATAAATCATTCCTTGATATCCAATTCCTTTATTGAGCAAATTGGCATAGAGTGAGTGGTAATATTCAGGGAGTAATTTCCAAAAATCAATATAATTTTCAAGGATTTTTGTTTTATTTTCAACTTCAACTCCCCATTTTTTAATGTCTTCTATGTCTTTTAGGTACGAAAGAATATTGTCTGGAACTAATAGATATCTATCTATTTCGTTAAAATCTTGTAATAATGTTTTAGCCCAATTAGCAAAAAGCTCAAACGATTGTTGGTGTTTTTTTTCGGTAATAGACAAATATACTTCGTAGAATTCAAAAAGCAATTCGATAGAATCAATACTTCTTATCCCTGAAATTTCTTGAATAAAATCTTCAACACTTATTATTTTTGGAGAGAAAATATTGTTTTCGATTTGTTTTTTTAAGGCATCGACTAAAAATATTTTGGCTCTTTTGTTTGGTAAAACAATAGTTACATCGGCTAGATTATCAGAATAATTATCGATAATTGTTTTAGCAATTTTGTCTAAAAAAGGAGTGTTTGTCATATTATAAAAATAAAAAAAAGCCTCGATAAATCGAGGCTTTTTTAGAAAATATTTTTAGAGAAATTATTTCATTAATTTCACTTCAACTCTTCTGTTGTTTGCTCTTCCTGATTCTTTATCATTTGAGTCAATTGGTTTAGATTTTCCAAAACCTGATGCAGATAATCTATCCGCTGCAATTCCATTTTCTACTAAGAAATTTTTTACTGCATTAGCTCTATCTTCAGATAATTTTTGGTTTAGCATATCTGTTCCAGTACTATCAGTATGTCCTTCAATGCTAAATTTAGCTGTTGGATATTCTTTCAAAATACTTGCAATTGATTTTAAAACAGGTAATGTTTGTTGTTTGAAAGTAGATTTTCCTGAATTAAACAATATTGTTTTAGCATAATCGCCTAATTGTTTCATAGCATTGTCTGAAACTTCTGGACAACCATTGTTTCCAACTGTTCCTTTAACTTCTGGACATTTGTCGTCTTTATCAAGAACGGTATCCCCATCAGTATCTGGCCATGGACAACCACCATTTTCTCTTGATCCTTTTACTTTAGGACATTTATCATCTTTGTCTGCAACTCCATCACCATCAGTATCAGGACAACCTTTCATTGCTTTTGTTCCTGCTGCTTCTGGACATGCATCTTCTTTATCAGTAATTCCGTCTCCGTCTGTGTCAGGACATCCGTTTAATTCTGCCAATCCAAATACATCTGGACAAGCATCTGCTGAATCAACAATTCCGTCTGCGTCAGTATCAGGACAACCGTTAAATTGAGGTAAACCTGGAGTCTCAGGACAAGTATCTTCTCTGTCATATATTCCATCTCCATCAGTATCAACTCCACCAAATTTAAAAATAAGTCCTAAAAAGTGTTGAGAGTGTGATGCAACATCAACATTAGGCGTTCTTGTCTCGTCAAATGAATGTTTGTAAGCAGTTTGGTAAGTTAAACCTACTTGTTTTCCCATCCAATACGTCAACCCTAAACCTCCGTTTAAAGTTCCTGCACTAGCTGTACCCATAAAGGTATAACCCCCACCAATTGTAGCGTTTGGGTCAAGTCTTTTTAGTCCTAATATTTTTGCAAAGCTGTAAGAAATTGTAGCGTCTGCGCTGTAATAAGCTAAGTTCCCTGGATTTGTAACTGGATATTTTCCACTAACATCTTTCGTGTTAACGAATCTTTTGATAGTGTTTATTGATCCTGTAACTCCAAATGAGAAATTATTTCCTACATATTTTGATACATTAATATAAGAAACTGAAGAAAGTGTATTCCAATTGCTCTTAAGGTTAAAATATTCAGAAAACTGATTTTTCATACTAGAAGATGAGCTAACTTTTGTGTCAACTGCACTTGCCCCGAAAGATATTGCCCATGGGTGATTACTGTCCTGTGCTTGAAGGCCTAGTGCAACAAATAAACACACAATTGCAATTAATTTGTTAAAATGTTTCATACTAATTTATTTTATTTTCAATTATTAATCTTACAAAAGTAGTCTTAATTATGAAACTACAAAACGAAATGCCAAGAAATTATCAGTTTTCAGGGTTATTAATGTGCTAATTTATAATATTTAATGCTTTTCCTACTTCCGTAAAAGCCTGGATTGCCTTGTCTAGATGGGCTTTTGTGTGTGCTGCTGATAGCTGAACTCGGATTCTCGCTTTTTCCTTCGGAACTACTGGAAAAAAGAAGCCAATGACATAAATTCCTTTCTTAAGTAGCTCGTTTGCCATAAGTTGTGCCAATTTTGCGTCATATAACATCACTGGAACTATCGCAGAATCACCATCGATGATGTCAAAACCAGCTTTCTTGATTCCGTTTTTAAAATAGGCGGTATTTTCCTCTAATTGATCTCTCAATGACGTGTTTTTTTCTAAAATTTCAAATACCTTTATTGATGCTCCAACTATTGCTGGGGCAAGAGAGTTTGAAAACAAATAAGGCCGTGACCGCTGTCTTAATATTTCAATTATTTCTTTTTTGGCGGTAGTATAACCTCCCATTGCTCCTCCTAATGCTTTTCCGAGTGTTCCCGTTATTATATCAACACGACCCATAACACCTTTCGCCTCAAGGGTTCCTTTGCCTGTTGCTCCTATAAATCCTGCAGCATGACACTCATCAACCATAACCATAGCATCATATTTATCGGCCAAATCACAAATTTTATCCAATGGGGCAACTAGTCCGTCCATCGAGAAAACGCCATCGGTGACAATTAATTTAAATCGCGTTCCTGCGGCGGTAGCTTTTATTAATTGTTGTTCTAAATCTTCCATATTAGAATTTTCATAACGATATCGAGCCGCTTTGCACAAACGAACACCATCAATAATTGAAGCATGATTTAAACTATCTGAAATTATGCAATCTTGTTCTCCTAACAATGGCTCAAAAACACCCCCGTTTGCATCAAATGCAGCTGCATAAAGAATGGTGTCTTCTGTGCCATAAAAATCGGCTATTTTTTGTTCCAATTCTTTATGTATGTCTTGTGTGCCACAGATAAATCGAACAGATGACATACCGAATCCATGTGAATCCAAAGCGTCTTTTGCGGCTTGAATTACTTCTGGGTGTGATGAAAGTCCGAGGTAATTATTAGAACAAAAATTTAAAACTTTTTCGCCAGTGGAGATTGTGATTTCTGCTCCTTGTGGTGACGTGATAATGCGTTCTTTCTTGAAAATGCCATTTTCTTCTATCGTTTTTAATTCGTTTTGAAGAAATTCTCTAATTTTTCCGTACATGATTTTACTATTTATTTATAAATTTACTATTTCTATATTTTCTCCTATATATACTAATGCTTTTTTTGTGACTTTAAAGCCCATTTTTTCGATAGCATTTTGATAGTTTTCTAGTTGCAATTGATGCTTGCTTTGATGTATCCCTGTTTTATAATCCAAAAGAAAAACTTCGTTGTTTGAATTAAAAACCATTCGGTCTGGTTTGCTTGTATTGCCTACTTTCTGAATAATTGTTTGTTCGTTTAAGACTTTGTTTTCTGGTGAAAAATAATGTGTTAACTCATCATGATTTACAATTTCTTGTATCGTTTTATATACAATTTGGCTTTGTTTGATTGTTATTGTTCCGCTTTCTAACGCTTTTGTAAGTGCTAAATCAATATCGTTTTTTGTAGAAATAAAAGACAGAATTTCATGAATTGTATTTCCAAATTCGATTGCCTCTTGTTGATGTGTTCCCCACATCAAAGCTTCTCTTTGAGCAATTTTTATTCGGTTAGGATTGATGATTTCTCCCGATGCAGGAAGGGTTTTTATTGCATTTTCCGCTTCGACTTTCATTGATTTTTTTGCGGGATTTCCAAATTCATATTCTAGTTTATTGGCTTCAAAAACGCTCTCGTTTTCTAAATATTTTATAAAAAAAGCAGCCATATTATTAGGATAAATTCCTTTATCATTTTGTTCTACAACTTGCGAAATAATATATAATTGTTCTTCGGCACGTGTGAGAGCAACATACAAAACATTGATATTGTCCAATAATTCTTCTTGCTTTTTTTGTCCAAAAACCATTGCGGCATTGGCTCCAAATCCCTCTACCGATTTTGTGTTATCTATCAAAACTTTTGGCAATCCTAAATCTTCATTTTCAGCGTCTAACCAAATTTTATCTTTTGGTTTTTTTGTATAATCTTCTTCGGCAAAAGGCATGATTACCACTGGAAATTCTAGTCCTTTTGCTTTGTGAATGGTCATTATTCGGACAGCATTTTTTCCTTCGGGGGAAGGAATACTGAATTTTTCGAAATTTTTGTCCCAATGGTTTAAAAAATCTGAAATTCCAGATTGATTTCGCACGTCACGTTCTAAAACAAGGTCTAAAAAATAATGAACATAGGCATTGTTTGTTTTTAAATTTATAAATTTCGAAACAATAATTTCCACTGCTTCATAAAGCGATTTCTTTCTTATGTTTTGAAAATTTAATGTGATTCCAAATTGTGACAACCATTTCTCGAAAGCCAATTCCTGTTTAATTTCCATGCCTGTTTTGATAAATTCATGCACAGGTAATTGGTCTTGGTTGTTTTCTGAAAAATAATGTAGAAAAAGTGCTTTTGATTCAGCATCAGATGGATTTCGAAGGTATTTCAGCAAATTGATGATGAATTTTACTTCTGTTGCGTTTTGAATTAAAAGTGTTTCGGAAGACAAAAGTGGAATTCCTTGTTCGGTCAAATAATTTGCCACTGCAATTCCTTGTTTTCGTTTTCGTGTCAAAACCACAATTTCTTGATATTCAAATCCTTGACTGATTACTTTTTGAATTGTTGCTAATGTTGCTATCAAGAAATGTTCGCTTTTTTCTATCGTTTCTTCATCGTCTTTTTTGGATTCTTGTTTTGGAACAAAAGAAATATTGACATATCCACCTGTTTTATTATTGCACTTTTGAAAGCTATGATTTTGATATAAATCTTTGTAATCTAAATGAATAAATTCGTTGGATAAAAATTTAAAAAAATCATTATTGAAACCTATTATTTCCGAATAACTTCTATAATTTGTTCCTAGTGTAAATAACTTTTTGTCGGGATTGACAAATGGATTTTTGCCCTTGCTCAAATCTATGAATTGCTCTGCTTTTCCGCCCCGCCATCGATAAATGGATTGTTTTGGGTCGCCTACAATCATCAAAGTCCCTTTTTCGCCATCAATTTCGCCAGAGAGTGCATTATCGATTAGCGGAATTAGGTTTTGCCATTGCATCTCGGAGGTATCTTGAAATTCGTCTATAAAAAAATGTCGGTAGCGTTCGCCCAAACGTTCATATATGAATGGTGCGGGTTGATTTTGAATTTCGTTGTGAATGATTGCGTTAAATTCGGAAATAGAAAGTGTATTTTGTTCTTTTTGAATTTTTGCAAATTCATTACTAATTGTGTTTAGTAATGATAGCGGTGTTATGTTTTTTAGAAATGCATTATAGAAATCATATTTTTCATAATTTTTATAAATTATATCTAGAATTTTTAGAAAATCGGGTATTGTGGCTTCAATTATATCTCGGTCTGTTGCCGCTTTTAGGATTTTGAAGTCTTCAAATTCGTAATATTTTTTATTGGCATTATTAAATTTTTTGAGTTGGATACTTGCCAAATGATTAGGGAAGTGTCCTGCCGAGAATGATTTTTGATTGATATTTTTTTGATCAATAATCGAAAAAATGCTTTTGGCAAGGTTGCTGTTTTCGTTTTCTAATGAAGCACAGGCGGTTTTTAGTTTTGATTTTATAATGCCAAAATCCTCGATGGTTTTATCCTGAAAAAGTCCGATTTCTTCTCGGTTATTTTCGTTTAATACTAATTTTCCGGTTGAGAAAATTTCTTGCGAAATATCCCAGCTTTTGTCATCATCGGCTTTTTCGAGAGTAAAATCTATTAATAATTTTGTAAGGACGGCATCTTCTCCTGCTTGAGCAATTAGTGCATCTACGGCTTCGTTGAGCAAGTTTTCGGAGTCTAATGTGACTTCAAATGTCATCGGCAAATTCAAATCGTGGGCAAAAGCACGAATGACTTTGTGGGTAAATTTATCGATTGTTGAAATATCAAATGCGGCATAATTATGAATTATATGTTTGATGATGCTTTGTGCTTTTGTTTTTATTTGCGGAACTGTAAGGGCGATTTCTTCGGACAAAACCTGCATTAGATCCTTTGCTTTTTGGTTTGGTTTTTCGGGTAATTCTTTTGCAAATTCGGACAAACTGCCTACGATTCGGCTTTTCATTTCGTGAACTGCTTTGTTGGTAAACGTGATGGCGAGAATGTTTCGATAGGCGTCATTTTTTTGGGCCGAAAGAATTATTTTTAGGTATTCTTTGACCAGTGTATAGGTTTTTCCTGAGCCTGCCGATGCGTCATATATGGAGAATGATGGTCTTTGCATTTAGTTTTTATTAATTTGATAAATGTAATTCATTTTTGGCGTTTCTCCATAATATTCGACTTGTTGTTCTGCTATTTTTTTGGCTCCAATTTTTTCTATTGCTTTTTGGGAGCGATAATTTTGATTTCCGATATGGAAATAGACACTTGACACATATTGAAAAATATAGTCTAACATGAGTTTTTTTAGTGATTGATTATATCCTTTTCCCCAATATTTTCTTCCTATAAAGGTATATCCTATCAAAATCGTTTTGTTGGTTGGGTCATGGTCATAGAATCTGGTGCAGCCCATTGTTTGATTTGTTGTGGTGTCTATAATAATAAATGCTCCTTGGGAGAGGATTGCTCCTTCAAAATAATTTTGAAATTCTTCTTTTTTGTATCTATATTTATTTGGGTGTTGTTCCCACAGCATGGGGTCGGAGGCAATATTGTAGAGTGTTTCAAAATCGGTTTGTGTTAGCGGTCTTAGAAGTAGGTTTTCTGTTTTTAGATGTATGGGTTGAAGGTTTGGTGTCATTTGTGTATTGTTCTGGAAGTTTGGGTGTGTGTTTTTGAATTATTATTTATAAAATCGAAATGGCTATATAACGAGATGCCCTAGCCCTGATGGAAGGGAAAATCCTCGCCATTTTTTTGGCGAGATTTGGAATGACAGCAGGAAATAGCTCCAAAAAACGTGACTATCAATTTATTTAATGCAATTATAATTA
This sequence comes from uncultured Bacteroidota bacterium, assembly GCA_903824755.1. GTDB lineage: Bacteria > Bacteroidota > Bacteroidia > Flavobacteriales > Flavobacteriaceae > Flavobacterium. Next base: position 13,209 of record CAIJXW010000094.1, read on the forward strand.
AGTAGAATTTCCAATTCCAAAGTTAATTGTTTATTTTTGAATAAAATATTTATAAATCATTTAATCTATATAATTATGGCTTTTGAATTACCACAATTACCTTATGCGTATGACGCTTTGGAACCTTATATTGATGCTCGAACTATGGAAATTCACCATACGAAACACCACAATGCGTATATCACAAATTTGAATGCTGCTGTTGCTGGGACTGATATGGAGGGAAAAACTATTGAAAACATTTTGATTAATCTTGATATGAAAAACGCTGCGGTTCGCAATAATGGCGGTGGTTTTTTTAATCATAATTTGTATTGGGCGGTGATGTCTCCTGATGGTGGCGGACTTCCGAGTGGTGATTTGCTGGAGGCTATTGAGGCTGCATTTGGTACTTTTGATGAGTTTAAAGCAAAGTTTAGCAAGGCTGGATTGACACAATTTGGTTCTGGTTGGGCTTGGCTTTGTGTTCAAAAAGGAGGGAAATTAGATGTTTGCGGCACTCCAAATCAGGACAATACTTTGATGCCAGGTGTGGGTTGTGGCGGGATTCCAATTTTAGGAATGGACGTTTGGGAGCATGCTTATTATTTGCATTATCAAAATAGAAGACCAGACTATATTGAGGCTTTTTTCAATTTGATTAATTGGACTGAGGTTTCTAGAAGGTTTGCTTTGGAAAAATAATTCTTCAGAATTAAAAATAAGAAAAGGAGTAATAACTTAGGTTTTTACTCCTTTTTTTTGTTATAAAAAATAAAAAGGACGGAGTGTTACTTCCGCCCTTTTTGCCCCAAATCTACCATAAACTAAACCTACTAATACTATGGTGTTACAAATCTATTGTTTTTGTATTGTCCATGAAAATATTTTAGATGAATGGTAAATAAACTCGTTTATATGATGATTATTGTTTTTTTAATAGGCTCTTGCATCTTTTCCTTCATAGAAATTCATAAAAGCTCGGTTGACTACTCGGTTTCCTCCTGGTGTTGGATAATTGCCAGTGAAATACCAATCTCCAAGATTTTTTGGACAGGCAAGATGCAGGTTTTCTACGGTTTGGAAAATTATTTTTACTTCCGCATGTACTGATTTGTCTTTCAATAGTACGGCTATTTTGTCGGATATTGTTTGTTGTTGAAATGGGGCATAAATTTCTGTTACAAAATTTCTTACCTCACTGTCATTGAGGTTTTCTTGTGCCTTACATTTTTTATATACTTCTTCTACTATATGATATTGATTGGTTTCTTTTAATAGTGCTAATGCGGCTTGAAAGGCAATTAGTCCTTCTAGCTTGGCCATATCTATGCCATAACAATCTGGATATCGAATTTGTGGTGCTGAGGATACTACTACTATTTTTTTTGGTTTTAATCGATCCATCATTTTGATGATGCTCATTTTTAGGGTCGTCCCTCGAACGATACTATCGTCTATAATTACTAGATTGTCTGTGGGTTTTATTACTCCATAAGTCACGTCATATATATGGGCTACAAGATCATTTCGGCTGCTATCTTCGGTAATAAAGGTTCGCAATTTTGCGTCTTTTATGGCTACTTTTTCGGTTCTTATTTTGACTTTCAGCAATTCTTGAAGTGTTTGTGCTGTTAGTGTGTTTTTGTTTTTTAGAATATAATCGTTTTTTCTTTGGTTTAAAAAGTCTTGTGCGGCTTCAACCATTCCATAAAAGGAGGTTTCGGCCGTGTTTGGAATATAAGAAAAAACGGTGTTGTCTGTATCGCTATCTATTGCATCTAGAACGGCTGGCAATATTAATTTTCCAAGATTTTTTCGCTCTTGATAAATCTCGGCATCACTCCCGCGAGAAAAATAGATCCGTTCGAACGAACAGGCTTTCTTTTCTGTTGGAGGGATAATTTCTTCTTCGGTAATTGTTCCATTTTTTTTGATAATGAGTGCGTTTCCAGGTTGTAGTTCTTTTATGTTTTCAAAATCTACATTAAATACCGTTTGAATTACTGGGCGCTCTGATGCAACCACTACAATTTCGTCATCTTGATAAAAATAGGCGGGGCGAATTCCGGCTGGGTCTCTAAAAACAAAGGCGTCTCCATGCCCAAGAAGTCCTGCCATTGCATAGCCTCCGTCCCAACCTTTTGAGGCACGCCGAAGAATTTTTGCAATTTCAAGTTTCTCAGCAATAACGGGTGATGCGTCTCTTTTTGACAACCCGTTATTTTTACATTCTTGATATAAATCGGTTACCTCATCATCTAGAAAATGTCCAATTTTTTCCATAATAGTTACGGTATCGGCCATTTCTTTTGGGTGCTGCCCGAGTTCTACCAAACTATCAAAAAGTTCTTTTACGTTGGTCATATTGAAATTTCCAGCAACTATCAAATTTCGGTGCATCCAGTTGTTTTGACGCAAGAAAGGGTGAACGCTTTCGATGCTATTTTTTCCAAATGTTCCGTAGCGTACGTGTCCTAAAAAGACTTCTCCAATATAGGGAATGTGTTTTTTTTGTAGGGCAACATTATCGGTATATTCTGGGTGCGAAGCTATTTCGTCATTAATCCTATCATTGATTTGTGAAAACACATCTTGAATTGCCTGAGGATCATTTGATCGGACGCGGCTGATATATCTTTCGCCAGGTTCCATGTCGAGTTTGATGCTTGCAAAACCGGCTCCATCTTGCCCGCGGTTGTGCTGTTTTTCCATTAGGAGATACATTTTTTGGATACCATAAAATGCGGTTCCATATTTCTCTTTATAGAATTCAAGAGGTTTTAGAAGCCTTAAAAAAGCTATTCCACATTCGTGTTGTAATGCGTCGCTCATTGTTGTAGTTATTTTGTTATTAGGGACAAGAAACGACTTGTCGGTATTGTTTTATAAATAAAAATGCCCCGAAATTTCGAGGCATAAATTTATTATAATTTTATATCAAATTGTGTTAAAGATTTGAATTGTTTCAATCTGTCAATTACTTCATCGCTTTTAAGCCCTACCATTCGCTCTGTTCCAAATTTTTCTACACAAAAAGAAGCAAGATTAGAACCATATATAATGGCGTTTTTCATGTTCTCAAATGTTATATTTTCGCTTTGCGTAATAAACCCTGCAAATCCTCCTGCAAAAGTATCTCCTGCTCCTGTTGGGTCAAAAACTTCTTCTAATGGGAGTGCTGGTGCAAAGAAAACTTCTTTATTATGAAACAAAAGTGCTCCGTGCTCGCCTTTTTTGATGACCACATATTTTGGCCCCATTGTATGTATTTTTGCGGCGGCTTTCACCAAAGAGTATTCGCCAGACAATTGGCGGGCTTCTTCATCATTAATAGTAATTACATCTACTCGTTTAATCACGTTTAATAAATCTTCCAAAGCACAATCCATCCAAAAATTCATAGTGTCCAAAACAACTAATTTTGGTTTTACTTCCATTTGATCCAAAACACTGCTTTGAACTATTGGATGCAGGTTTCCGAGCATGACAACATCGGCGTTTTTGAAATTTTGTGGTACTTTTGGTTGAAAATCGGCAAGCACATTTAGTTGTGTGTCTAGTGTGTCACGCGAATTCAAATCGTTATGATAGCGTCCACTCCAGAAGAATGTTTTTCCGCCTTTTACTATTTCAAGACCTGAAATATCTATGTTTCTATCGGATAGTAAGTCTAAATATTCTTGTGGAAAATCATCTCCAACCACAGAAACAATTGCCGATTGAAGGTTGAAATGAGAAGCTGAAAGTCCGATATAGGTTCCTGCTCCACCTAGAATTTTATCTGTTTTTCCGAAAGGAGTCTCAATTGCATCAAAAGCTACGGTTCCTACTATCAATAATTTATTCATAATTTATTGTTGTGAGATTGGAAGCAATCTCAAATTAAGTGGCAAAGATAGTTTATAAGTTTGAAGTTTGAAAATGTATGCGATTAGAAGTTTGGAACTAATAAGAATTTTAAATTAACTTCTAATTTAGAATTGATTTACAATATAATATCCTTCCAACTCGTTACTTTGCCTAAGGTTCGTTCTTGATTGAACAGTCCTGAATGAACTACCGATTTGCTTTCTATTAATTCTGGTTTTAATTTTTCAAAATAACTTAATCCTTTAAACATTTCAGATTTTATGGTTTCTGATGCTTTGATTTCAACCAAGTTTAGCAATTCTGATTTTTGCCAAATTAAATCCACTTCATGACCTGCGGCATCTCGCCAAAACCATAAATCCCGAAGTAAATTGTTGTGGTAATTTTTCTTTACATATTCATTAATAACATAATTTTCAAACAAACTTCCTCTTAAAGAACTTAGCCGTACGCTGTCGGAATCGTTTAATTTCAGTAAATAACAAAGCAAACCTGTATCATAAAAATAAAGCTTTGAACTTTTAGTAATGCGTTTATTAAAATTTGAAAAATAGGGCTGTAATTGATATAAAATATAACTGTTTTCGAGAACTGAAACCCATGATTTTGCCGTAGGTTGTGAAATTCCACACTCATTTGCCAACGAATTTAGATTTACTAATTGTCCTACTCTAGCGGCACATAATGAAATAAAATTTCGAAATTGTTTTAAATCTTTTACTTGTATTAAATCCGACAAATCGCGTTCTACGTAGGTTTGAATATAATTAGAATAAAAAACTTTAGACGGAATTTCTCTGTCATAAATAGCGGGATAAAATCCTTTTTGAAGATTTACAGCATAATCATCGTTTAACCAATTGGCGTCTTGCATTTCGGAAATATCAAAAGGCAATAGTTTAAATAAAGCCACTCTTCCTGCTAAACTCTGAGCAATGTTTTGCATCAAGTGAAAGTTTTGGGAGCCCGACAAAATATATTGCCCCATAATTTTGTCTTGGTCAACTTTGGTTTGTAAATACGAGAATAATTGGGGCGCCCTTTGCACCTCATCAAAAATAACATATTGATTAAATTGCTTCAAAAAAGCATTTGGATCCTCTATTGCAAAATTTCTGACATCTAAATTTTCTAAATTTACATATTCATAATCAGGAAATTGCTTTTTTAAAAAAGTGGTTTTGCCCGATTGTCTTGGACCAGTTATGGCAAGAATAGGATATTTTTTTTTATAAATATCCATTGCTACTTTTATAACTCTATTTGCATTCATTTGCTACGTTTTAGAAGTGCAAATATATAACTAATTTTGAAAATACACTATACCTAACTTTGAAAATGCACTATGCCTAACTTTGAAAATGCACAAGTATTTCAAGAGAATATAAAAACCCTGCCGAAGCCCATTTATTGGTGTTGGCGAAAACTTTTGGAATAAAAAAGCCAAAACTACATCTTGACGAAGTAAAACAAGCCGTTTCCAATTGGGGACAAACTGCGAAATTATTGTGTCAGTTTACAAAAGTTTTGCCTCTTCATTTTCATAAAAAGCATCTACCGAAAGCTCCTTTTGCATCGATGCCATAACAGCCAATTCATCGCAACGTTCATTTTGTGGGTGATTATTATGTCCCTTTATCCATTTGAAATCAACTTTGTGTTTTCTATAAATCATCAAAAACCGTTTCCATAAATCAGAATTTTTTCTGTCGGCGAATCCTTTTTTTTCCCAACCTAAAACCCATTTTTTTTCAACAGAATCTACTACATATTTAGAATCAGAAATAACGAGAACTTTCGTGTTTGGGGTTTTTAGCTTTTCAAGACCTACAATTACGGCCAGCAACTCCATTCGATTATTAGTTGTCAATCGAAATCCTTCATAAAATTCTTTCCGATAGGGCTTTCCAACCCATTCCATGACCACGCCATATCCGCCAGGCCCAGGATTTCCTTTGGCAGCACCGTCTGTATAAATATGTACTTGATGTTCCAATTTTGGTTTACTGATTTAAGAGGTTTTCAATAATTTCTGGAAAGTGAGCCTGTTCTAATTCATGAATTTTTTCGGACACTTCTTCGGGGGTTTCTTTTCCAGATAAAGGGACGCTTTTTTGAAAAATAATGTTGCCTTGGTCATAATACTCGTTTACAAAATGAATAGTTATTCCTGTTTGGGGATCTTTATTTTCTACTACTGCCCTATGAACATTCATTCCATACATTCCTTTTCCGCCATATTTCGGCAAAAGTGCAGGGTGAATATTGATGATTTTATCAGGGTAGGAAGCAATAATATTTGCTGGAAAATGCAATAAAAACCCAGCAAGAACGATTAAATCTGGGTTAAAAGTATTTATTTTTTTTAGCAATTCATCAGAATTTAGTGTTTCTTTAGAAAACAAAACAGAAGGGATATTGTGATTATGGGCTCTTTCTAGCACTTTTGCGTTTGGATTATTCGTGAAAATAGCAGCTACTTTTAGTGAAGGACTATTTTCAAAATAGCGAATGCAATTTTCGACATTTGTTCCCGAACCAGAAGCAAAAAACACAATATTTTTCATTTGACTTTACATTTCAGAATACAAAAAAAAGCATAATAAATGATAATAAATAGGATTTTGAAGCCTTTGTTAATTATTTTTTTTAAATTCGTTGACAGTTTTATGAACTAAAACGTGAATTTAAAATAAAGTTTTTTATTTTTGCAACCAATTAAATTTTAAAATTAAACATTATGTCAGACATTGCATCAAGAGTTAAAGCGATTATCGTAGACAAATTAGGCGTTGACGAAAACGAAGTTGTAACAGAAGCTAGCTTCACAAATGATTTAGGAGCAGATTCATTAGACACTGTTGAGCTTATCATGGAGTTTGAAAAAGAATTTGATATCCAGATTCCAGATGACCAAGCTGAAAACATTGCTACTGTGGGACAAGCAATTTCTTACATTGAAGAAGCAAAAAAATAATACTAATACACCCGTTTTCTTTTTGAAATCGGGTGTTATTATTTTTTTAAAAAGTTAAAAACGATTGATTTTTTCAATCTTTACCATATTTTACTGTAATACCTATGTCTTTTTATGATTTAAAATAGAAGAAAGCATAGGTATTATTTGTATAAAATTAACATTAAAACGGACACGTTATGGAATTAAGGCGAGTTGTTGTAACTGGATTAGGTGCGCTTACTCCTATTGGAAATAATATTCAAGAATATTGGAATGGCCTTATTACTGGTATTAGTGGTGCTGCACCAATTACTTATTTTGATGCTTCAAAATTCAAAACTCAATTTGCATGCGAATTGAAAAATTTTGATGTAGAAAATTTTATTGACAGAAAAGAAGCAAGAAAAATGGATCGTTATGCACAATATGCCATGGTTTCCTCTGAGGAAGCGATGAACGATGCCAATTTTGATTTAGATAAATTAGATAAAGATCGTGCTGGCGTAATTTGGGGATCTGGAATTGGTGGGTTAGAAACTTTCCAAATCGAGGTGCTAAACTTTGCTGCGGGCGATGGAACTCCAAGATTCAATCCTTTCTTTATTCCGAAAATGATTGGCGATATAGCCTGTGGCCATATCTCTATAAAATACGGATTTAGAGGGCCAAATTTCGGTACGGTTTCCGCTTGTGCTTCTTCTACAAATGCAATTATTGATGCCTTTAATTATATTCGTTTGGGCCATGCCGATGTCATGGTAACAGGTGGTTCTGAAGCAGCGGTAACTATTGCTGGAATGGGAGGGTTTAATGCTATGCACGCTCTATCGACTAGAAATGAAGACCCAAAAACAGCTTCGAGACCTATGGACAAAGACCGAGATGGATTTGTATTGGGCGAAGGTGCTGGTGCATTAATTCTTGAAGAATATGGACATGCGATGGCTCGTGGTGCAAAAATATATTGCGAAATTGGTGGCGGCGGAATGTCGGCAGATGCCTATCATATTACTGCCCCGCACCCTGAGGGATTAGGAGCAAAAAATGTAATGATTAACTGTTTGCGTGATGCTGGTTTGAAACCAACTGATGTTGATGGTGTGAATATGCACGGGACCTCTACACCTCTTGGTGATATTGCCGAAAGCAAAGCAATTCTTCACGTTTTTGGTGACCACGCCTATTCTATGAACTTAAATTCGACAAAATCGATGACGGGGCATTTGTTAGGAGCCGCTGGTGCTGTTGAAACTATTTCGTCTATTCTTGCTATAAAACATGGAATTATTCCTCCAACAATCAATCACTTTACTGATGATGAGGGAATTGACAGCAAATTAAACTTTACGTTCAATGTAGCTCAAAAAAGAGATGTAAAAGTATTGATGAGTAATACTTTCGGTTTTGGTGGACACAACGCATGCGTATTGGTAAAAAAATTAGAGTCTTAATTTTTTTTTATGAAACTTATCAAAAAAATATTTCAGAAATCCCGTTCTCAAGAAGACGGGATTTTTTTTGATAAACTCAAAAATATTCTTGGTTTTGAGCCACTTAATATAACTTTATATAAAAAAGGATTTACACACCGATCATCAAGTAAACTCGATAGTATAGGCAATCCTATAAACTATGAACGCCTAGAATTTTTGGGTGACTCTATTATTAGTTCCGTTATTGCAGCACATCTATTTAACGAAGCACCAGCAGGAGACGAGGGATATCTAACAAAAATGAGGTCAAAAATCGTTAGTCGAGAGCATTTGAACGAATTGGGAAGGGATTTGGATTTAATCCAATTTATAGAAAGCAAAGTCCCAGTTCAGCATTTTGGAGAAAACATTCACGGCAATCTTTTTGAAGCACTCGTAGGAGCTATATATACAGATAGAGGATATACTTATTGCGAAAAATTTATACAAAAAAGGGTGATTATTCCTTATGTTGACATTGCAAAACTCGAAGGAAAAGTGATTAGCTATAAAAGTTTATTGATAGAATGGTGCCAAAAAGAAAAGAAAAAATTTCACTATGACGTTTATGAAGACAATGATATTTCTGGTGAACGATTATTTGGCGTGAAATTGAGTATCGATGATCGCATAATTGCAAAAGCTAGAGCATCATCAAAAAAGAAAGCAGAAGAAAAAGCATCTCAAAGAGCTTATTTTGCATTTCAAGAAAAAATGAATAAAAAATAATTCACAAAATTGTATCAGCTACATCGTTTTCGTTGTTAAATTATCGTTTTGAAACTACAATTGGCTCTATTTTCTTAATTAGAAATACTATATTTACGACTTATTTAATTTAAAATGGCTATTCATAGATTACATTTTGAGGAATTTGACGAGATTGATTATGAGCTAATTGCAATTCACACTTCATTAGAAGATTATCGACTTGCCTATTTTTTAAATCAAAAATTACCCATTTTATTAAGTAAAAACAAGAATGAAATTCAGCTAAACATTAAAGAAGGCAGCGCTTATTTTTCAAGATTTTGTTATGATAATTTTGAAAAAGATAGTGCGTGGAATTTAATTCAAAACAAACATGAAGTTGCGATGAATAATAACGAAACAAAGCAAAATCTATTTGAAAACACGATGATGAATGTTGGTGCCAAAGTTTTTTTACTGCCAGAAATGAAAAAAGTTGATTTTTTTCTAAAAATCGAAAACTCTGAAATTCCTACTGATGAAATCATCAAAAAAATCAATTCAATAAAAAGTTTGTCAACTGCCTATTCAGTTGAAACCAATCAAATAAAATCAAAAAATAATTTAATTTTTTAGTAAAAAATGTCAACAAACAAAAAAACAAAAATAGTTGCAACGCTAGGGCCAGCATGTAGTTCGAGAGAAGTTTTGAAAAACATGATAGATGCAGGGGTGAATGTTTTCCGAGTAAATTTTTCGCATGCTGATTATGAAGATGTGAAATCAAAGATTAATTTAATTAGAGGATTAAATGACGAATTTGGATATACAACTGCTATTTTAGGAGATTTGCAAGGCCCAAAACTTCGTGTTGGAGTTATGAAAGAAGATGTTGTTGTTAATGATGGTGATTTAATTACTTTCCAAACCGCCGAGGACGTTATCGGTACGGCTCAAAGAGTATATATGAATTATAAAGAGTTTCCGAAAGATGTAAATCCAGGAGAACGAATCCTTCTTGACGATGGTAAATTAATTTTTGAAGCGCTTGAAACTAATCGTTCTACCGAAGTAGTTTGTAGAGTGGTTCAGGGCGGGCCTTTGAAATCTAAAAAAGGGGTTAATCTCCCAAACACAAAAGTGTCTTTACCAGCATTGACCGAGAAAGATATTCGAGATGCATTATTTGCTATCGAGCAAAAAGTAGATTGGATTGCGCTTTCATTTGTTCGTACATCCGAAGATTTAATGGAATTAAACGATTTGATTGCAAAGCATTCCGATCATAAAATCCCTGTTATTGCCAAAATTGAAAAACCAGAAGGCGTTGCAAATATTGACACAATTGTGGCTCATTGCGATGGATTGATGGTAGCTCGTGGCGATTTGGGTGTAGAAGTGCCAGCACATGAAGTTCCGCTAATTCAAAAACAACTTGTTCATAGAGCCAAAACAGCTCGTATTCCAGTTATTATTGCTACCCAAATGATGGAAACCATGATTACGAGTTTAACGCCAACACGTGCCGAAGTAAATGATGTGGCCAATTCGGTGATGGACGGAGCTGATGCCGTGATGCTCTCGGGTGAAACATCGGTTGGAAACTATCCTGTGCAAGTCATCGAACAAATGACACAAATTATTGAAGCCGTTGAGGATTCGGTACTAATTCAAGTACCACAAAACACCCCACAAATAAAAACTAAAAGATACATTACAAAAACGATTTGCCAACATGCTGCTCAAATGGCAAATGCCATTAATGCAAAAGCAATCAGCACTTTAACAAATAGTGGCTATACGGCTTTTCAAATTTCGGCATGGCGACCGAAGGCCCATATATTGGTGTTTACTTCAAATAAACGAATTCTAACACAATTGAATTTGCTTTGGGGAGTAAAATCTTTTTTCTATGATAAATTTGAAAGCACTGACGATACAATTGTAGATATAAACTTGATGGCAAAAAATGAAGGTTGTGTCCAAAAAGGAGATATGCTTATCAACCTTGCGGCAATGCCAATTGTTGATAAAGGAATGGTGAACACATTGCGTGTTTCGGAAATTGAATAATCAATTATATAGTAGATTGTTGACCGATAGTGACTTGCTATCGGTTTTTTTTGATTAAAAATCAAATTTCAGCTGAACAATTATTGTTTTTTTTATTTCAGTATTTAGATTATTCAAAGATATTCCGAGCAATCGAACGGAATCTTTTAGGCGTTCTTGAAATAATAATTCTTTGGCGGTTTCAAAAAGCAAGCCTTTGTCGGCAATAAAATAGGGGAGTGTTTTGCTTCTTGTTTGTTGCGAAAAGTCGCTGTATTTTATTTTTAAAGTAACTGTTTTGCCTGCAATTTTATGTTTTTTTAGTCGTGATGCAAGCTGTTCGGCGATTTGCTCTAATCGAGCGAGCATATAAATTTCGGAGGTTAGATTTTCGTCAAAAGTATGCTCGGCGGCAACCGATTTTGCGATACGGTTAGATTTTACTTCGCTATTATGAATGCCACGAACGACATTATAATAAAAAGTTCCTGATTTTCCGAAGTGTTTTTCTAGAAATTCTAATGATTTTGATTTTAAATCGAGTCCAGTAAAAATGCCTAATTGATACATTTTTTCGGTTGTTACTTTTCCGACACCATAAAATTTGCGTATTGGCAATTCTTCTAGAAAAGGCAAAACTTCTTCTGGAGCTACTGTTTTTTGCCCGTTTGGTTTGTTATAATCGCTGGCTACTTTGGCAACAAATTTGTTTATCGAAATTCCTGCGGAGGCATACAATCCTACTTCGGTTAATATCCGATGCCTGATTTCTTGTGCTAATAAAGTGGCACTTGGATTTCCTTTTTTGTTTTGGGTAACATCAAGATAGGCCTCATCGAGTGATAGTGGTTCAACGAGGTCGGTATAGTCATAGAAAATTTTTCTGATTTGGAGTGAAATTTCCTTATATCGATCAAAACGGGGTTTTATAAATAGTAGTTCGGGGCAGTATTTTTTTGCCAAAGCTCCACTAAGTGCACTACGAACGCCAAACTTTCGGGCTTCATAACTTGCGGCCGAAACAACACCGCGGATTTCGCTGCCACCAACAGCAATAGGCTTTCCTGCCAAATTTGGATTGTCCATCTGCTCGACAGAAGCATAGAATGCATCCATATCGATGTGAATAATTTTTCTATTAGGACGGATTTCAGACATGATACAAATTTAATAAAAAGGACTGATGAAGTTTGTTTATTCGTTGAAAAAGGAATTTGAATTTGAAAAAGAATTGGTACATTTGAAAAAACGAACTAGCCCAGATAGGAGTGAAAATCCTTTTTTGAAAACCTTTTTTGGGTTTTCAAAAAAGATTGTAACGGATAGCTGGAAATAGCTCCAAAAAAAGAAAAATGATAGAAATTGAAAGAAAATTTTTGGTGGTTTCAGATGCTTATAAAGCATTGGCTTTCGCCAAAAACGAGATGGTTCAGGGCTATTTAAACTCAAATTCTGAGCGAACAGTGAGGGTTCGAGTAAAGGGCGAAAAGGGGTTTTTGACAATAAAAGGCAGGGGAAATAGTTCGGGGATGTCGCGTTTTGAATGGGAGAAAGAAATTCCTGTTGTTGAGGCACGATTGCTTTTGGAATTATGTGAGGACGGAATAATTTCGAAAACTCGATTTGAGGTAAAAGTGGGAAGCCATGTTTTTGAAATCGATGAATTCAAGGGTGAAAATGCGGGTTTAGTTATGGCTGAAATTGAGTTAAATTCGGAAGAAGAAACGTTTGAAAAACCTTTTTGGATTGGGGAAGAAGTGACAAATGACGAACGTTTTTATAACGCTTTTCTATCTCGTTTGCCTTTTTCTAAATGGGAAAAAGAGTAGTTGGTTTTTGTTATTTTTCGATTATTTCTATTGTTACATTTAAGGAGCCGCTGTTTTTATTGACTGCAATTTCCATAAATGCTCTTTTTGTGAGGTCGATTTCTCTACCTCTTGAAAACGGCCCTCGGTCGGTTATTTCTACTATTACTGATTTGCCATTTTGTTCGTTTGTTACTCTGACTAGTGTTCCGAAAGGCAGTTTTCTGTGTGCGGCAGTATATTTATTATTGTCGAATCTTGAGCCGCTTGCGGTTCGTTTTCCATTGAATTTGCTGGCATAGTAGGACGCATGGACTTTCTTTTTGAAGTCTTTATATTTATATTTTGGAGCTATTATTGTGCTATCTTTTGCTGCTGTGTTTTTTTTGGTCGTGTCTTGTATTGTTTTTTGTTGTTGTCCTTTTACTTTTGCTTGACAAAAAACGGAAGAACTTGACAATAAAAACATTACAATACTAAATATTGGTAAAATTATTTTATTTTTCATGCTTTTTGATTTTGGGAAATAATCCAAAAAAATAAGTGTTTTTATTATTTAGATAGCCATAAACTCCATGGAATTCTGGAGAGAATTAATAGCAATCCTATTCCGTAAAATACTGCAAATGTTTTGAATTTTGCTTCGCTGGTGGTTGCTTTTTTATGTTTTGACCAACCCATTGTGATCAAAACAATGGCAATAATATTTACTAATGGGTGTTCTAGTGCGAGTAGTCTAGAGGCCGATGTTAATGCTCCCATTCCTACTGATTTTATCATGTCTAATCCGTTTGGCGACGAGAAATATAAAAACATTCCGATTAGTAATTGAACATGGGTTGCTATTAGTCCAAAAAGGGCTATTTTTCGATCTTTTGGGGTGAATTCTTTTTTTGAAACAAATCCAAGAAGCGAGTTTATTGTCACTATAACGAGTATTAAAAGTGCTAAATAGGCCCAACCAGAATGTGCTTTTTGAAGAATATTATATAATTCCATAGTTTTTGTTTTTTATTGAATAGAAACAAATATAATAAAAAAAGCCATAAAAAAACGGCATTCTAAAGAAGAATGCCGTTTTTAAATTTTAAATAAATTTCTAGTTTTTTAGAAATTATACCGAATAGCTACATTCCATGTTCTTCCAAATCCGAAGAATCCTTGGTTTGCATCTGCAATTCCATTATAGACTTTACCATTTGATTGATACGTTCCTAAAGCTGCATTTGATGAGCTAATATTGTCAGTAACTTTAATATTGCTAGTTAATTCAGATAAATAAACTTCGTCAAAAACGTTATTGATGTTTACTCTGAAAACCACACTGTCCTTATTTTTTGACCCTACTAACATTTTGTATGAAATTCCAGCATCAACTAAGTCGTAACTCGGCAACTCTAAATTTTCTTTTACAGCACCTACATTAGAATATAAATTGTCATAGTTTCTCCAATCTGCATCAATTGAAAATTGTTTGAAGATTTCATATTTTGCACCTAAACCCCATGTGGTTTGAGCAGCATCTCCTACTTTCCCTCCATCAACGTCAACTAAAGTTTCTAATAATAAATTTTGGTTTTCATCTGTTTGTCTCGTAGTAGAGTTTCCATTATATTCCCAACTTCCAACAGATGCAAATCCCTTAACGTCCAAAGTGCTGAGTGGTTTGAAAACGAAATCTAATTCCAAACCTGTGTGAACTTGCTGAACGCCAAGATTTGATTTGTATACTAAATCTCCTTGAGTCAATGTAGAAGTGCCAATCGTTTCTGTTGCTAATGTAACTACTCTAGAAGAAGAAACTACTCTGTCTTTCCATGAGGTTCTGTATGCATTAAAGCTTGCCGTAAACATTTTAGATTTAAAGTTATATCCAGCTTCTAAGCCTAATATTTTTTCATTTGAAGTTAATGGATTTACTTCATTTGTAAAGTTTAAATAAATATTATCATGATAAGGTTGGCGACTATAGAATCCAACATTAGCAAAAACAGAGTGGTTAGTTCCGATAGTATAACTGCTTCCTGCTTTTACATTATATCCAATATTGCTTACTTTTTCAGAATTTTCAAATTCTGTTAAATAATCATATCTGTCAAATCTTTGGTGCATTTGATTAGAAACTGATCCTTGAAAGAATGCTGATAAATTATCTTTACTATATTCTAATTGACCAAATAATCCTCCATAAGAGATCCTTTCACTATTATCGTAATCAATTTTTTGATTTTGATCGACTTGAGAACTAAACATTGCATCCCATGGATTAGTAGATAACGATTGGGTCACCATTTGACTTACGTTACTTCCTTGAGTTAAATGATCAGCTCCTCTTAATTTTCTAACATCTGTAAAAGAAGATAGTCCTACAAAGTTATTTACTTGTCTATAGTGTGTTCCGTAATAGGTTCTTAAATCAAGACCTACATTTAAGTTTAAATTTTCAGACAATTTGTGTTTTAAGTTAGAAACCGCTCCAAACCAAGTGTGATTGTTCATTGAAGAACGAATTAAATAACTGTTAGAAAATGTTCCTGCTCCATTAGCTAAAGCAGTATTGTTTGTGTTAATTAAATCAAAATCTATATAAGTGTTTTGGTTTGTACCTGTGTATGGATTATATTGGCTAATGCTTTTTTTAGCCCCACCATAGTTTCCTGTTCCTCCACCTCTACCCCAAGAAGCATAAACTACAGTAGATAAATCTGTTTTTTCATTAATTTTGAAATCCCAGTTAAAGTTAGCTACTGGTTTATGATAAAAGTTTGTTCTTTCAGATACAAATTTGCCATTTAGGTAACCATAATTGTTATTATATTTTCTGCCAAAACCTAAATAATCAGATATTTTTTTAGTAAAATTTTGATCATGCCATTGAGGTGCGCCTGTCAACAAGAAGTTGAAATTGTGTTTTTCATTTAATTTATAGCCAACAGAAATAAAGTAGTTTTGTCCTGCACCACTTGTTCCGTCATTATAACCATCTCCTTGCCAGTGTGTCAACATGAAACTCATTCCCCAGCCGTTTTTACTCATTCCCGTGTTGTATCCAACTGTGGTTTTCAAATAATTGTCATTTGCTGTTCCAACTGAAGAAAAACCACCTTCTTTTTTATCAGTAGCTTTAGTAATAAAATTTACTGTACCTCCAACCGAAGATATTGCTAATTTTGAAGAGCCTAAACCTCTTTGTATTTGAATTCCGTTTGCAATATCAGACATGCCTGACCAGTTTGACCAGTACATTTTACCGTCTTCCATACCGTTAATTGGTTGGCCATTAAGTAAAAATGCAGTGTTGTCTTGTTGAAATCCTCTAACACTGATTCTAGAATCTCCAAAACCCCCCGCTTGACCAGCAACATAAACAGATGGGGTATTTACCATCGTTTGTGTAATATCAGAAAAACCTACTTTTGCTTGAATTTCAGCTGCTTTTATAGAAGAAACCGCAATAGGCGTTTTTCTGTCTTTCGCTAAATCCATTACACCTTTTCCAATGATAACTACTTCTTCAAGTTGTGCATTTTCAGTGGAATCTTTTACTGTTTCTTGACCAAATGCAATTGATGCAGTTGCAAGAAACAAAACCAAGAATAAATTAATTTTTAAATTTTTCATCTTTTAGTTATTTTGCTATTATTATTAATGCAAAAATACTACTATTTAACACAGGATAGTTAACAAATTATTAACAAAATATAAACAAATTAAAAGCAAGATGCTATTTGGTTGCTTTTTTTTGAAAATATTTCAAGATTAGCATCGAACTAGAGCTGTCATGTGTGTTCAATGTGTTTGAATTTATTTCTTCTAAGATAGAATTTGCCAACTGTTTGCCAAGCTCGACTCCCCATTGATCATAGCTGAAAATGTTCCAAATAATGCCTTGAACAAATATCTTATGTTCATATAGGGCGACCAATGAACCTAGTGTTTCTGGGGTTAGTTTATCTATTAGTAGTGTATTTGTAGGCTTGTTTCCTGAGAATACTTTGAATGGGGTTAAAAATTCTGCAACGTCTTTTGAAGTTCCTAACTTTTTAAATTCTTCTTGAACTTGAGCTTTTGTTTTTCCAAATAATAAGGCTTCTGTTTGTGCAAAGAAGTTTGACATTAATTTATCGTGATGGTCTATATTTCCATATAATGGGTTTATAAATCCAATGAAATCGGTTGGTATTAATTTTGTCCCTTGATGAAGCAATTGAAAAAAAGCGTGCTGAGAATTCGTCCCTGGCTCACCCCAAATTATGGTTCCCGTTTGATAATCTACTGGCAATCCGTCTCTTCCGATGCTTTTTCCGTTGCTCTCCATAATTCCCTGTTGCAAATAGGGAGCTAATTTTTGCAAATATTGGGTATATGGAATTATGGCTTCGCTTTCTGAGCCAAAAAAATTATTGTACCAAATGCTTAACAAAGCAAGAATAACAGGTATGTTTTGGTCAAACTGCTTGGTTTCAAAATGACTGTCCATTTTGTTAGCTCCTTTCAAAAGTAGGTCAAAATTATCAAATCCAATGGCCAAACTAATAGACAATCCTACTGAACTCCATAACGAAAAACGACCCCCAACCCAATCCCACATCGGAAAAATATTGTTGGGATCGATGCCGAAATCGGTTACTTTTTGAATATTTGTTGAAACGGCTACAAAGTGTTTGGACACATCGCTTTGTGCTGCCGATTTTAAAAACCAAGTTCGAATTGTCTCCGAATTTGTAAGCGTTTCTTGTGTCGTAAATGTTTTAGAAACAATTAGGAAAAGTGTCGTTTCTGGATTTAGTTTTTTGATAATTTCATGAACATGGTCTCCGTCAACATTAGATACAAAGTGAACATTCAAATGGTTTTTATAAAACTGCAAAGCCTCAACTATCATAGCAGGGCCCAAATCCGAACCTCCAATTCCAATGTTTACAACATCTGTAAATGCTTTTCCTGTATATCCTTTTCTTTCGCCTTTCAATATTTGATTTGTAAAGCTTTCGATTTTACTTTTTACCTGATAAATTTCGGGTATTACATTTTTTCCATCAACAAAATAGGTCGCCGATTGTGGTGCTCTCAACGCCATGTGAAGCACTGCTCGATTTTCGGTTTGGTTGATTGCATCACCACCAAAATAGCTAGAAATAGCCTCTTTCAAACCGACTTCTTCGGCTAGTTTCAAAAGCAATGTTATGGTTTCTTGATTGATTATATTTTTTGAATAATCAACGAAAAATTGTTCCCATTCCAAATGAAATTTTTCAGCTCTTGCTGCGTCATTTTTAAATAATTCCGGCATAGAAACAGATTTCATTTCCATGAAATGTTTTTCTAACTGTTGCCAAGCAGCGGTTTTTGTTGGATTTATTTTTGGTAATGCCATGCTTATTTTCTTTGAATTGTTTTTTTATATTTTATTGCTGCAACACTGTCTAACTCTCTCTTTAACGGCAACATTTGTGCCATAAATCTAGATTTATAAGCCGGATTCATCGGACTTGAATTAGGTAGTTTTAGCTTCAAAGCATCTACTTGCAATCCGTTTTTCCAAAATCGGTAGCACACGTGTGGCCCTGTTGCTAATCCTGTGCTTCCAACTTTTCCTATGGTTTGCCCTTGCGTTACTCGCTGTCCTCGTTTTACTAAAATTTTGGACATGTGTAAATATTGGGTCGAATAAGTTCGGTCATGTTTTACTTTTACAAAATTACCATTTCCTGCCGAATATCCTGTTTGTTCTACAACTCCATTTGCTGTGGTCATAATTGGCGAGCCGTGCGGTGCTGCATAGTCGGTGCCTTTGTGGGCTTTCCAAATCATTTGAACGGGGTGAAATCTATTTTTGGCATATCGAGACGTAATATTCACAAATTTTAATGGGGCTTTCAAAAAGAAATTCTTAAGGGCTTTTCCCTCTTCGTCAAAATATTCGATTTTGTTAGATTGCTGGTTTTGAACAAATGGAAAGGCATAAATCATTTTTCCTTTATATTCAAAAAACGCAGCTTCGAGACTGTCAACTCCATCATAAATGCTGTCATTTATAAATCTTTCGGTAAACGTAATTACAAATTTATCCCCTTTTTGTAGCTTGAAAAAATCGATTGACCAGGCATAGATTTTGGATACTTTTGTAGCCAAAGCACCTTCTACTTTTTCTTTTTCTAAAGTTTCGGATAGCGATCCATTCAATTGTCCCGCAATGGTTCTTCGTCTGATTGTTACTGGTTTTATCTTTTTTCGAGCAACAATAGAATCTTTAAAATCTATTATATAATAACTTAATCGATCGGGCTGATAGATAAACGCCTTTAATTTTTTTGATTTATCTTTAGATAAAAGCATCATATAAGGCTTTTCAATCCGAACAATTCGAACATCAAAGGTATCTTTTACCTTTTCTACAATATCAAAAATTTGCTTATCGCCAATGTTTTGTTTGGACAAAATACTCCCAAAAGTGTCTCCATCTTGAATTGTATCTCGAACAACAATATAGTCATTGAGTCTATAACCAAATTCAAAAACAATAGGTTCGGGCTTGACATTATTATCTTTTTTAGAATTATTGCAAGATATCAATGTCAAAATTGCGATAAGAAATAGGGCTATTCTTTTCAAATTTTCTTTTTTTTGGGGATTATACTTCTCCTTCCCCCCAATTTATTAATTCTTCTTCACTCCACAATTCAGGAAAAAATATTCTTCGCTGATATTTTGGGTGCATGTATTTTTTCCAATCACTTCCTCCTGTTGCTTCTCCCGAGCCTTGTCCGCTTTCTATATATTTTTTTGCTGCGTTCAAATGTCCCATAACCCACTTAATGTTTACGGTGTGATCATAGTGACGCATCGCACTTATTAATTGTTGGTTTTGCTGGTCTTTTTCGGGCAATTGTTTGAATTTTTGCCAAATATTAATGGTGTTATATTTCTCCATATAATCAAGAAAAGTAGCCTTATATTTTCGCTCAAATTCTGCTAGTAGGAATGATTTTTTTCCTGTTTTATAATCTTTTCCTGCGGCCTGCCAATACAAATGTTCTAGGGCATGCTCATAGGGTGTATTTCTATCTATTGTTTCCCGAAAACGGAAATCGATTAGGTTAATCAAATCGGTTGATGCAAATTCAATCATTCTATATTGGGCACTTTGAAAACCACTTGCAGGCGTCAAGGTGTTCCTGAATTTCATGTATTGCTCTACTTCCATGCCGTCTCCCATAATATCAAAAGAAGTGGTAAGCATATCAAAATAGCGACTAATTCGGGTTAATCGTTCTGCAAAAAATGCCGTTTCTAAATTTGTGTTTTCAGAAATTTGTGTAATTTCCCAAAGTATCATCTTGAATAGTAGTTCGTTGACTTGATGATACATAATAAAAACCATTTCGTCAGGCAAAACAGTTCTTTGTGTTTGAAGGTTTAATAGTGCATCTGTTTGAATATAGTCCCAATAGGTAATGGGTTTTGCCCACAGTAATCCTTCCAGATGGGTTTCTGTATTTTGATTGATACTTTGAAATTTATGTTCTAGTTTTTCTAGAATTTCTTTTGAAATTTTGCTTTCGTTCATTAGGGTTTTGCTTTTACTAAAAAGGGGTGTTTTAGCCCCTTAAAGCCGTCTAAGTCGGCCTTGATGGACCCAACAACTAGACTAGCTTTGATTCGTATTGGTATTTTATTGGCGTCATCGGAAATCCAAACAGTAAGGCTTTCTTCTTCTTTGAAAATCCTTCCAGATTGCACCAAAGGTCGAAATATCATTGTTGATACGGTTCCAAATTTAGTGTTTATATTCTCTCGCCCTAGAAATTTTAACTTAAATTTCGTTGTGTCATCGTCAAAAAACATGTCGATAGCTATTGATTCTCCCACTTTCATGGTTTCTACATTAGGGTAATTTCTGAGATAATAAAACGTGGAAACAATATCTTGGGTATTGTTTGGAATTGAAATGGTTTTTTCGGTTTTTCCTTTATAATCTTTAACGAGAATTTTGTTTGATTCTTGATTAAAAAATCCTTCTTGATTTTTTGTATAGCCGCCTTCGTCAATTTTTCGGACAAATTGATATGGGTTTCCCGTAATTTTGTCAAAATAACTTTCATAAACATCTTCTACTCTAAAGAAAAAACGTGACATTCCGGTGGTGTGTCCCTTCCCGATAACGTGAAAAACTTTTTTGTTGTTTCGGATTGCTTCTTGGGTCTCTAGTGTAGCATATCCCGCATTGATAACTCCATAATGTATTCGAAATTTTAACCATTCTCCAACATCAAAAGCATCTCCTTTTTGGGTTCCAGAACCCAACAGGATAAAAAACAAGAAAAATAAAAGGATTTTTTTCATAGTTGTTGAATTGCAATTATTGACAATACAATATTTGTTCCAAAAGTATTAAAACAAAAAAACCCAGTCAAATATTGACCGAGTTTTTATGCTATTAACCAACCAAAAAATTATAAATTATGAAATTTATATAAAAATCAGGAAACCACCCCTTCATTTTGTTTTGCAAATGTAAAACATATTGTTGAATTAAACGCAACGATTTGTTAATTTTAACATTTATTTTACAATTATTGTATTCGATTGGTTTGAAATTTTATGAATTATTCGGGTAAAATGAATTTGTTAGAGTGTTCCTCGAAGTTGTTGTTCTCTTTCGATTGACTCAAAAAGGGCTTTGAAATTTCCAGCTCCAAATCCTTTTGCCCCCATTCTTTGAATGATTTCGAAGAATAATGTTGGTCTATCTTCTACTGGTTTTGTAAAAATTTGTAGTAAATAGCCATCTTCATCGGCATCAACCATAATTGATAATTTTTCTATTTCATCAATATCTTCTTTCATCATTTCCATGTGAACTCCTAGTCGTTCTGGAATTGCTTGATAGTAGGCGTGTGGTGGTGCTGAGAGAAATTCGACTCCTCTTGCTTTCAATTGGGATACTGTCTTGATGATGTCATCTGTGGCAATGGCAATGTGTTGCACGCCTGGGCCTCCATAAAAATCAAGATATTCTTCTATTTGAGAGCGTTTTTTTCCTTCGGCTGGTTCGTTGATTGGAAATTTGATTCGGCCGTTTCCGTTTGACATTACTTTGCTCATTAGGGCAGAATATTCTGTGTGAATTTGTTTGTCATCAAAGGACAGAAAATTAACAAATCCCATGACGTCTTCATAGAATTTTACCCATTTGTTCATTTCGTTCCACCCAACGTTTCCTACCATGTGATCTATATATTTTAGTCCTACGGAGGTTGGGTTATAATCGGATTTCCATGGTTTATATCCTGGAAGAAAGATTCCGTTATAGTTTTTTCTTTCTACAAAAATATGAACGGTTTCGCCGTAGGTATATATTCCTGAGCGAACTACTTCTCCGTCTTCGTCTTTTTCGGTGGTTGGTTCCATGAAGGATCTGGCACCGCGTTTCATTGTTTCGTTATAGGCGCTTGTTGCGTCTTCGACCCAAAGGGCTACTACTTTGACTCCATCGCCATGTTTTTTTAGATGCTCGTTTATTGGGGAGTTCTCGTTTAGTGGTGTTGTCAATACTAGACGAATTTTGTCTTGTTTTAGCACATAGGAGGCTCGGTCTTTTATGCCTGTTTCGAGTCCTGCATAGGCTAGGGATTGGTATCCGAAAGCCGTTTTATAATAATGTGCTGCTTGTTTTGCGTTTCCTACATAGAATTCTACGTAGTCGGTTCCTAATAATGGGAGAAAATCTTGTGCTCCTTCAAATATTTTTTCTAGTCCGTATTCAACAGATTTTACTTCTTTTGCCATTTTTATGTGGTTTATGGTTTGCTTCGAAAATTAGTCTTGTGGAAGCAAATTTTGTTGTTTTGAAAATTGTTTGTTATTATTCTGAATGCCCTAGCCCTGATGGCAGCGGTATCCCACGCTTTTTTGCGTGGATATAGCGAACAGCAGGAAATAGCTCCAAATTATTCTAACCAAGATTTATAATATTTTCCGTCGTCAATTCCCATTGCTTCTTCGGTGACCATTAGTGGGCGAAATGTGTCCACCATTACGGCTAATTCTTCGGTTACTGTTTGCCCGATGCTTCGCTCCATTGCTCCTGGTGCTGGTCCGTGGGGAATTCCTTTTGGGTGCAACGTGATGTGTCCTTGTTCTATGTTGTTTCGGCTCATGAAATCACCTGCTACATAATAGAGTACCTCATCACTATCTATATTGCTGTGATTATAGGGTGCTGGAATTGATTTTGGGTGATAATCGTATAGTCTTGGCACAAAGGAGCACACGACAAAAGTGGCGGTTTCAAATGTTTGATGTACTGGTGGCGGTTGGTGTACGCGTCCTGTTATGGGTTCAAAGTTGTGTATGCTAAATCCATACGGGAAATTGTATCCGTCCCAACCGATGACGTCAAATGGGTGTGTGGCATAGATGACTTCGTGCATCATTCCTTCTTTTTTGATTTTGATTAGGAATTCGCCTTTTTCGTCATGTGTTTCGATTGAGGTGGGCAAAATAAAATCTCGTTCGCAAAACGGGGAATGTTCTAGGTGTTGCCCTGATTCATTTTTATAGCGTTTTGGGGTATAAAACGGGGCGTATGATTCTACATAAAATAATCTGTTTTCGGCTGAATCAAAATCTATTTGATAGATCATTCCACGCGGAATAATAAGATAGTCGCCATATTTGAATGGGATATTTCCCATCATTGTTCGCAATGTTCCTGATCCTTTGTGAACGAATATCATTTCGTCTGCATCGGCGTTTTTATAGAAATAGTCTCGCAATGATTTTTGTGGTGCTGCTAGTCCTATAACACAGTCTTTGTTGACTAGCATTGGTTTTCTGCTGTCTAGAAAATCGGTTTCGGGTTGGAGTTCAAATCCTTTTAGCAATAATGATTTTATGTTTTTTCCGATTGCTATTTTTGGTTCTACCGAATAGGATTTTAGAATTTCTTTTATTTGTGTTGGACGGTGCGTGTGATATAATAATGACGAATGTCCGCTGAATCCCTCTGTTCCGAATAGTTGTTCATAGAACAACCCTCCTTTTGGGTTTTCGAATATGGTGTGTCTTTTTTGAGGAATTTGTCCAAGTTTGTGATATATTGGCATGTTTTTTTTGTTTAAAATTAATAGTTTGATGGGTACTGTATTTTTACCGCTATGATTTTATCAAAAAAAGGAATTCATTCAGGGTTTCTTTTTATTAGAAACTGAAGGTGTAATAATAACCCATTCCATGTTGTTTTCATATATACAAATATCGTAAAAATTTAAAAACAAGGAGCTTTTATTGGGAATTATTTAAAAATCAAAAAGGCACTAAATAAATACTTCTATTTTTAGTGCCTTTTTTGATATGATTAACTTTGAAAGTAGTTTTTAGATTTACTTTTCTAGGTTGTTCATTTTGCTGTTTTTCTTTCCGTATAAAGCATAAACTATCACTCCAATTGCCAACCATGAAATTGAGAATATTTGTGCTTTCTCACTCAAATTAATCATTAGATAAGTATTAATGAATATCCCGCAAACTGCTATTACTGGCAATGCTGGAACTTTGAACGTGCGTTCTAATCCTGGTTGTTTTACTCTTAGAATCCAAACTGCGATGCAAACCATCGTAAAGGCAAACAAAGTTCCAAAACTTGTCATATCTGCCAATTCGTTAATAGGGGTTAGCGAGGCAACGGTAGCTATAAAAGCTCCCAAAATCATTAAATTCGTTTTTGGAGTTCCTGATGTTGGGTTAATTTTTGAGAAAACAGCTGGAATTAATCCGTCTTTTGACATTCCGAGAAAGATTCTAGATTGTCCCATAATCATTACCATTAATACTGAAATTAGTCCAACTGTTGCGGCAATTGTTATAATGTTTCCTGCCCAAGTTTGTCCTGCTATGTCGAAGGCATAAGCTACCGGAGCTTTTATTGCGTCTGGATATTTTCCTAGTGGGTTGAAATCTTGATAATTCATCATTCCAGTCAACACTAGTGAGACTAAAATATAAAGTAACGTACATACTAATAAAGACACGATAATTGCAAATGGCACATCTTTTTTGGGATTTATTGCTTCTCCTGCTTGGGTAGAAACGGCGTCAAAACCAACATAAGCAAAGAAGATTGCTGCTGCACCTGAAACTACTCCTGCGATTCCGTAGGCTTCGTGTGTTCCTGTTTTTTCAATTATTTGAGTGGCTTCTGGAATAAATGGTGTCCAGTTTTCGACATTTATAAAAAATGCTCCTGCAATAATTACAAAAATAACTGCGGATACTTTCAAAATAACGATTACATTATTTGCGGTAGCAGCACTTTTTGTTCCTTTTATAAGTATTGAAATTACTACTAATACAATAATAAATGCAGGTAAATTCATTGAAAATCCTTCTCCTGTATAACTTGCTGGGTCTGCGGTTAGAAATTCGGGGAGTTTTATGCCAAACATTTTTAGTAATTTATTGAAATATCCAGACCACGAAACGGCGACTGTCATAGCTCCCATAGCATATTCTAGAATTAATCCCCACCCAATTACCCAGGCAAAAACTTCGCCTATTGTTCCGTAGGCATACGCATAGGCAGAGCCTTCAACGGGTAAAATTGAGGCAAATTCCGAATAACATAATGCTGCAAAAACACAAGCAACTCCTGCTATCACAAAAGAAATTGCCAAAGCTGGCCCTGCATGATAATAGGCTCCTGTTCCTGTTAGCACAAAAATACCTCCACCAATAATGGCTCCAATTCCAATTGCTGTTAAACTCCATTTTCCTAAAACTCGTTTTAGTTCACTTTTTTTCATATCGGCTTCAAAAGCTGATACTGGTTTTACTCTCCAAATAGACATAATATTTTCAGTATTTTAGTTAACGGTTTCAAATATATAGTTTTTTGGACAACTTCAAACAAAAAAATTATATATGATTTGTTTTTTAGAAATAAAAACCTACGCTTATCCAAGTGAAGCTTCTATTTGTGTCGGGTGACCAAGTATATTTTACCTCAACTGGGCCGATTTTTGTTTCTAGTCCGTAGCCCAGAGCATAGCCATTGTATTTTGGTTTTGAAATCCAATCTGAATTGTCGAATAAATTATCGCCAAGTTGTGCATAATTGGCAGCAAAATTGAAATGGTTTTTTCGATAGAATTCATAATCTAATGTGAAGGTTGTTTTTATAATACTATTGGCTGAATTGCTTAAAAAATCATAGCCATAAAAATATTTTAGATTATTAACTTTTTCAAAACCATAGCCCCCAAGAATAAAATCGAAAAACGGAACGCTTTTATCCCCAAATGAAAAGCCTAATTCCGATTGCATTTTTAGCGTGGCTTTTTTATAAAAAGTTTGGGCAATTCCTGCTTCTAATTTTGCAATAGAAAACTTTTTAAATTGATTTGTATAATCAGTTGAAAATAAATAGGTTTGGACATCTCCAATAAAATTCCACCCTTTTTTAGGAAAGTATTTATTATCGAATGAGTCATATTTCAAGTTGGCAAAAGCACTTATATAGTTGCTTTTTTCAATTATTGGTGAGGTATTTTGAATGGTTTCAGATGTTATTTTCAATAACTTGTGTTCTAATCCTGCTCCAAGAAGGAACTTTTGGAAAGAAACAGTTTGGAGATATATTTGATTTGTAAAATCAGAAAAAGTAATGTTTAGGTTGTTTATTCCTAATTGGTCTAGCAATAATCCGTTGCTGAAATCCATCTTTAGGTTCCGATTAAATCTATTGTACCGAGATTTAATGCCAAAACTCCAATGAAAACCATTGTCTATATAATAGTCAAAATTGTATCTAAAATTATCGCCTAGAATAATATCAAGTATTGCAACATCGTTTTTGAACAGGTTGTTTTTGTGAGTAAAACTTACTAATACGCCACTTTTATATAATCCGTCATAATGCAATCCAAACTTTAAATACGTTTTTGTTTTGTTTTCGATTAGGCTGAAATTCAGGTCGTCTTGGTCGTTATTTTTTTCTAGTGTATATTTTATAGTGCTGAAATTTTGAGTCGCACTTAATTTGTCCACGCCTATTTCGATGTCTTTATAGCTGATTTTTGTTTTTGATTTAAACCCTAATTTTCCCAACACATAGGAGCGTGTATAATTGTCGAGTTTATTAATATTAATGTTGCTAATACTCAAGCTATCGGTGTTCGACAAATCTAATTTTGGTTTAAAATTAGCGGGTTGTGTTGCAAGTGATTTTAGTTTTTCATAGACAGAAAAAGCAGCTTCTTCCCCTTTTTTTACAATTTCAAATCGGTCATCAAAAGAGATTATTCCAAAATCTGTAACATCTGGTCTGATATAAATATCGGTAGTGGCAATTTTTTGTTTCATGCTTTGAATCATTTGAAGATTCGTGATTTGCACCAATATTTTTGTAGCGTCTTTCAATCCATTTCGATCTTTCAGGTCATTTTGAACATCGACACCTATAATAATATCGGCGCCCATTTTCCTGATTTCATCAATTGGATAATTATTAGTTACGCCTCCATCAACAAGGATATTCCCATCAATTTCAACTGGCGAAAACAACGTAGGAAAAGCGGAACTAGCCATCATTGCTTCTGGCAAATACCCTTTGTCGAGAATCACTTGTTTCCCAGTTTCTATATTGGTTGCCATACACAAAAACGGAGTTGATAATTGTTTAAAATCCCTAACGTGACGAACTTTGTTAGTGAGTCGCATCAATAAATTATAATTATAAATTCCTTTTGATAGTGAGGTTGGAATGCCAATTTTTAAATTGTCAAAAGGGAGCGAGAGGGCATAAAGCTCATCATTTCTTTTTTCATAAAAATTCTTTGAATCCCTTGGAATCATATCTTGAATGAGGTTTTCAAAATTTATTGCCATAAAAATTGAGTCAATTTGAGTAGCATTATATCCCGTAGCATAAAGTCCGCCAACGACTGCCCCCATGCTTGTCCCGCCAATATAGTCTATTTTTATTCCTGCCGATTCCAATACTTTCAACACCCCAATGTGGGCAAATCCTTTGGCGCCGCCTCCACTCAAGACCAAACCGATTTTTGGTTTTCTAATGGTGTCTTGTGCTTTTATAGAAACTGAAAAAAAACATCCAAACAAAAAAACACACAACACAATTTGGTTGAAACTGCTTATAAATTTTGTTTGCTCTCTTTCTTTTGCTGTTTTATAAAACATTGCTTATTCTTTTCTGTAAAAGTCGTTAATTTTTTTGGCTTTTGAAACCCCTACCACTTCCGAAATTTCACTTTCTGTCGCTATTTTTAATCTTTTAACGGATTTGAAATGTTTTATGAGTGCAATCATCGTTTTTTCTCCAATTCCAGGAATGGTTTCTACCGAGGTTTGAATGGCTGCTTTGCTTCGTTTATCTCTATGAAATGTAATTCCAAAACGGTGTGCTTCATTTCGCAATTGCTGAATGATTTTTAAGGTTTCCGATTTTTTATCTAAGTATAATGGCACTGAATCTCCTGGATAAAAAAGTTCTTCAAGGCGTTTTGCAATCCCAATGATTGCAATTTTTCCTCTCAATCCGAGGGCATCAATGCTTTTTAATGCCGATGACAATTGCCCTTTTCCTCCATCGATAATGATTAATTGTGGCAACGGTTGGTCTTCTTCCAGAAGTCGTTTGTATCTTCTATACACCACCTCTTCCATTGATGCAAAATCGTTTGGCCCTTCGACTGTTTTTATATTAAAATGGCGATAGTCTTTTTTGCTTGGTTTTCCATCTTTAAAAACCACGCATGCCGCTACAGGATTTGTTCCTTGAATATTCGAATTATCAAAACACTCAATATGTCGTGGCTCGAAAGTCAATCTTAAATCAGATTGCATTTGTGCCATTATTCTTTTTGTATGGCGATCTGGATCAACGATTTGCAACTGTTTTAATTGTTCTATTCTATAAAATTTAGCATTTCGAATTGATAAATCTAAAATGTGTTTTTTATCGCCAGTTTGCGGAACGGTAACTTTTATTTTATCTCCAAAATCTACCTGAAATGGCACAATTATTTCTCTTGAAAGCAGGTTGAAACGTTCTCGCAATTCGACAATTGCAAGCTCTAGAAGCTCCAAATCAGATTCGGCTAATTTTTTCTTTAATTCTAATGTATGCGAACGAATTATTGCACCGTGAGCAATTTGCAAAAAATTTATGTAGGCGGCTGATTCGTCGGAAACAATAGAAAAAACATCAATATTGTTAATTTTTGGACTAATAATAGTCGATCGAGACTGATAATTTTCGAGGACTTCTAGTTTTTCTTTTATTTTTTGAGCGGCTTCAAATTGCATTTCTGAAGCCAATTGGTGCATTAAAATTTTAAATTCCTTTTGGCTTTCTTTAAAGTTTCCTTTCAATATTTCACGAATGGCGTCAACCTGAATTTGATAATTTTCTAGTGTTTCTAGTCCTTCACATGCCCCTTTGCAATTGCCGATATGATATTCTAAACACACTTTATACTTATGGTTTTCAATATTTGAAGCGTTCAAATCATGGTGGCACGTTCTCAATGGATAGAGTTCTTTGATTAATTCCAAAATTGTATTCACGGTTTTGAAACTCGTATAGGGGCCAAAATATTCCGAGCCGTCTTTTATCATTCTTCTTGTTGAAAAAATTCGCGAAAAAGGTTCTTTTTTTATACAAATCCAAGGATAACTTTTGTCGTCTCTCAACAAAACATTATAGCGAGGCTGCAGGGTTTTTATTAAATTGTTTTCCAATAAAAGGGCGTCCGATTCGGTAGGGACAACAATGTGTTTAATACTGACTATTTTTTTTACCAAAACATTGGTTTTGGCCGTATCATGCACTTTGTTAAAGTAGGAAGAAACACGTTTTTTTAGGTTTTTTGCTTTTCCAACATATAGAATCTTGCCCGCTGCATCATAATATTGATACACGCCTGGCCCATCAGGAAGCGTCTGAATTTGAAGTTCTAATGGTGAATTTTGCATCAAACAAAGTTAGACGTTAAAACACGAAATTCCAAATTCAAATACTTCAAACGCGCTATGATTCTTAAATTAGAATTATTTAAAATTTAGAAATAATCCCTATGAATAAAAAAAGCAAACAAAAAATTAGCTAGAATTATAGATACGCAATTGAAATGATTACTTTTATAAACCAAAATAAATTGTTTATGCAAAAAGCCGAATTGCGAAAAAAATATAAATCCATGCGTGCTGTTCTTTCCGAATTGGATATAGAGGAGCAAAGTTTGGCTATTGCCAATAAATTAATTGTATTGCCTATTTGGGACAATACCTATTTTCATGTTTTTTTACCAATTGTCGAGCAAAAAGAGGTCAATACAGAGTTTATTTTGCATATTCTTGCTGGAAAAGACAAAGAGATATTGGTTTCTAAGTCTGATTTTGATACCAAAAAAATGTCGCATTATTTATTGACCGATGCTACAAAAATTCAAAAAAACGACTACAATATTCCCGAACCTATTGATGGAATTGAAGTCCCTACTTCCAGGATTGAAGTTGTTTTTGTGCCGCTTTTGTCCTTCGACAAATATGGAAATAGAGTGGGTTATGGAAAAGGATTTTATGACCGCTTTTTGTCCGAATGCAAACCAGAAACCATCAAAATTGGAGTTTCTTTTTTCGAAGCAGAAGAGTTTATTTCTGATGTGTTTGAAGGAGATATAAAACTGAATTATTGTGTTTCTCCAAATACAATTTACTCGTTTTAATTTATTTTCCGAATGCTTTTTTATTAAAAACAATCAATATTCCAACCCCTGTTGAAATGGCTATATCGGCAACATTAAAAATTGCATTGAAGAAAGTAAAGGATTTTCCGCCCCATATCGGAAGCCAATTTGGGAGTATATAATTTTCTATAAAAGGGAAATAAAACATATCCACGACTTTTCCGTGAAAATAGGTTCCATAAGGTTGATCGGCAAATAAAGTTGCTACCGAATGATAGCTATCATTAAAAATTGTGCCATAAAAAACCGAGTCGATTATATTACCGAAAGCCCCAGCAAGAATTAATGAAATGGCTACTACCAAATGGTTTGAGCCTTTCTTTTTTACAGAATCCCAAAGCCAATATCCAATTCCGACTACGGCAAACAATCGAAAAGTAGTAAGAATTGTTTTTCCGTATGCTCCCGGGATTTGAGTTCCCCACGCCATGCCTTCGTTTTCAATAAACAAAATTTTAAACCATTTGAAAACGGTCACTTCCTCCCCTAAAACAAAATGGGTTTTGATATATATTTTTGATACTTGGTCGATGAGCAATAGCACAAAAATGAGAAAGTAGGCTTTTTTTAGATTCATTTTTTAATAAATTAATACCGCAAAAATAGTGTTATTTTAACAAAAAACGCCCCATTTGGAGCGTTTTTACTATTTATTAAATCGATTAGCGTTGTTGATTTTTTGCTTCGATACTCATCGTTGCATGCGGAACAATTTTTAATCTTTCTTTGTTGATTAATTTTCCTGTCACTTTGCAAACGCCGTAGGTTTTATTTTCAACACGGAAAAGTGCATTTTTCAAATCGCGAATAAATTTTTCTTGACGAATCGCTAATTGAGAGTTTGCTTCT
The DNA here is from genome assembly GCA_903824755.1 of uncultured Bacteroidota bacterium. Taxonomy (GTDB): domain Bacteria; phylum Bacteroidota; class Bacteroidia; order Flavobacteriales; family Flavobacteriaceae; genus Flavobacterium. The sequence continues at coordinate 44,662 of CAIJXW010000094.1, forward strand.
TTTGACATCGTTTCGCTTCCTTCTTCAAAGGCCTTAAACGTAGGCGAAGTGTCGTCTGTCCCATTGTTTAAATCATTCATATAGGCACTTTTGATTAATTCTAAATCTGATTTTGCCTTCTCCATTTTTCTAATGATAATCTCTTTGAATTCTGCCAAATCGGCATCAGAATATCTGCTTATTTCGTCTTGCATTTTCTTTTACTTTGAAATTAATATCTTTGTTTTTACTTCGTCGAACACAATTTCTGTGCCGTTTTCAATAGTATCTTGAAGCACTAACTCTTTTGTTAATGTTTCTTCTTTTATATATTGTTCGTTGCTTTTTATAGCCTCTTCAATGATTCCGTCTTTTTGCAAATAAACGATAATTTTATCGGTTACTTCAAATCCCGAATCTTTCCTTAAATTTTGAATTCGGTTGACCAATTCTCTTGCAATTCCTTCTTTTTTGAGCGTTTCAGAAATTGTAATATCCAAAGCTACGGTAATATTTCCAGCATTTGCTACTAGCCAGCCTTCAATATCTTGAGACGTAATTTCTACATCTTCCAATGATAAAGTTATGCTTTTTCCATCAATAGTAGTTTCTATTGTTTGATCTCTTTCTAAGGCAGCGATTTGCTCTTGCGAAAAATTTTGTATTTGCTTGGATATCAACCCCATAGATGTTCCAAAACGAGGCCCTAAAGTTTTGAAATTTGGCTTTATTTGTTTCACTAAAATCCCTGAAGCATCGTCTAATAATTCGATTTCTTTAACGTTTACTTCGGCTTTTATTAGTTCGGAAACCGCCTCTATTTCTTTCCTTTGATTGTCGTCAAGTACTGGAATCATTATCTTTTGTAACGGTTGACGCACCTTGATCATTTCTTTTTTTCTAAGCGACAATACGAGTGATGAGATGGTTTGTGCTTTCTGCATTTTGCTCTCTAACGATTTATCAACAAAGTTTTCAACGTATTCCGGAAATGTAGCCAAATGTACGCTTTCAAAATTTTCTGATTGTGTTGCCAAAGTTAAATCTCTGTATAGTTTTTCCATAAAAAACGGAGCTATCGGAGCACTCAATTTGCTAACGGTTAGCAAACAAGTGTATAGTGTTTGATAGGCGGCAATTTTGTCTTGGCCATATTCTCCTTTCCAAAATCGTCTTCTGCACAAACGAACATACCAGTTGCTGAGGTTTTCTTGTACGAATTCAGAAATAGCTCTTGCCGCTTTTGTAGGTTCATAGTCTGCATAATACCCATCAACACTTTTTATTAATGTGTTTAATTCGGAGATAATCCATTGATCTATTTCGGGTCTTTCGCTTACGGGAATTTCTGCTTCCGCATATACAAACCCATCAATATTAGCATATAAACTAAAAAAAGAATAGGTATTATATAGTGTGCCAAAGAATTTTCGGCGCACTTCTGCTATTCCTTCCAAATCAAATTTTAGGTTATCCCATGGGTTTGCATTAGCAATCATATACCAGCGTGTTGCATCGGGGCCATATTCTGATAAGGTCGTGAATGGATCTACTGCATTTCCTAATCGTTTAGACATTTTTTGACCATTTTTGTCCAATACTAATCCGTTTGAAACTACGTTTTTGTAGGCCACTTTATCAAAAACTAACGTCCCAATTGCATGAAGTGTATAGAACCACCCTCTTGTTTGATCTACTCCTTCGGCAATAAAATCGGCGGGAAAATCTTTGTTTTCGTCAATATTTTCTTTGTTTTCAAAAGGATAATGCCATTGTGCATAAGGCATTGCTCCCGAATCGAACCACACATCAATCAAATCTGCTTCTCGTTTCATTGGTTTTCCAGAGGCGGAAACCAAGGTGATTTCGTCCACAACATTTTTATGCAAATCGACCAAATCATAATTTGCTTCGCTCATGTTTCCTATTTCAAAACCTTTGAAAGGATTTTCTTTTTGAAACCCTGACGCAATTGATTTTTCGATTTCATTATATAATTCTTCGACTGATCCAATTAGGATTTCTTCGGTTCCGTCTTCGGTTCTCCAAATTGGTAACGGGATTCCCCAATATCTGGAACGAGATAAATTCCAGTCGTTAGCATTTTTTAGCCAATTGCCAAAACGCCCTTCCCCAGTTGCTTTTGGTTTCCAGTTGATGGTTTCGTTTAGGTCAAACATTCTATCGCGAACTTTCGTAATTTCTATAAACCAAGAGTCTAAAGGATAATACAAAATCGGTTTGTCCGTTCTCCAACAATGTGGGTAGCTATGGACATATTTTTCTACTTTGAATGCTTTATTTTCTTCTTTTAGCTGAATGGCAATTTCCACATCTACGGAACGATCTGGTGTTTGGCCATCATTATAATATTCGTTTTTTACATATTTTCCAGAATAATTTCCTAGTCCTTCAATAAATTTTCCTTGCAAATTTACTAATGGAACTGGGTTATCGTTTTCGTCCAAAACAAGCATTGGCGGTACTTCTGGAACTGCTTCTTTGGCAACTCTAGCATCATCTGCTCCAAATGTTGGTGCGGTATGCACGATTCCTGTTCCGTCTTCGGTGGTGACAAAATCGCCTGCAATTATTCGGAATGCATTTTCTGGATTTTGATAGGGCAAAGCAAATTGCATCAATTGCTCGTATTGAATTCCTACTAAATCAGCTCCTTTACATTCGGCAATAACTTGAAAGGGAATTTGCTTATCGTTTGGTTTATAATTCTCAAAATCACTGGCTTCATTGGTTTCAAAAAATCCTTTTGTGAATTGTTTTGCAACTAAATTTTTTGCCAAAATCACATTTGCTGGTTCAAAAGTATATTGATTAAAAGTTTGCACTAAAACATAATCAATTTTTGGCCCAACGGTCAATGCTGTGTTAGATGGCAATGTCCAAGGCGTTGTGGTCCAAGCTAAAATGTGTATGTCTCCCAATTCCTGAAGAAAACTTGGTAATGTTTCAGGTTTTGCTTTGAACTGAGCCACCACGGTAGTGTCCGTAATATCTCTATAACTCCCTGGCTGGTTCACTTCGTGCGAACTTAGACCTGTTCCTGCTTTTGGAGAATAGGGCTGAATGGTATAGCCTTTATACATCAAATCCTTGTTGTAGATTTGTTTCAATATCCACCACACCGATTCCATATATTTGGATTTATAGGTCACATACGGATTTTCCATATCTACCCAATATCCCATTTTTTCGGTCAAATCATTCCACACATCGGTATAGCGCATGACGGTTTTCTTGCACGCCTCGTTATATTGTTCGATAGAAATTGTTTTTCCTATGTCTTCTTTGGTGATGCCTAATTCTTTTTCGGTGCCAAGTTCTATGGGCAATCCGTGTGTGTCCCACCCTGCTTTTCGCTTCACTTGGAAGCCTTTTTGGGTTTTATATCTACAAAAAATATCTTTTATAGCACGTGCCATCACATGGTGAATTCCGGGCAATCCATTTGCCGAAGGTGGTCCTTCAAAAAAAACGAATGGCTTGTTGCCTTCACGAGTGGTGATGCTCTTGTCGAATATATTTTTTTCTTTCCAAAAAGCCAACACTTCTGACGCCACAGTTGGCAAGTCAAGTCCCTTGTATTCAGTAAATTTAGTACTCATTTTATCCTTTGCTTAAATCGATTTGCGAAAGTAATAAATTTATGTCGAAAGTCGAAAGTCAAAGCTCGAAAGTTATGATTGTGAGGGTTATTTTGTTGGTTTTTGGGATATTCTTGTTTGGGGTTTTGTGAATCCGAAAAAAATGAGTTGAAAAATTGTTGTTTTAAATTTTTTTGTGATTATTTTAGTAAGGTCAGGGTAAGTTTTAAATTTTGCCTAGAACACGCAATTTTTGCAAACTGCTGTTACTTTATGTCCTTATTACTCGGTTTCGTTATTAAATTCCGTAAATGTGTTCGTTTTCATAATGTCTATTTTATAATCTCCAACTTCATTTTTAATAATAATTACACTGTCAAAACCTAATTTATCTAACTTTTCCATTGTTGCAAATTCGCCTTCTTTGAGTTGTAAAACTTTTCTCAACAACCAATCAGACAATGCTTTATTTGGATTTGTCATTAATGCCTTTCTTCCTTGTTGACAAAGACTTGCACTAAACATTTCTCCTGTTGGAATTTGCAAATTAAAATCTTGGTCTTTTTCGGGAAAGAAATTTGGATATTTTTTGTGCAATTCCGCAGGAATTGGAATATAAATTTCTCCAAAATCTCTTTTCCTTCCGTTTGCATTCCATTGATTTAAACCGCTACGCTCAAAAATAAATTTCTCTTTTTTCTGAATTCCATAAAGTGGTAAAATAATATAATTTTCACCTTTAACAAGTTTATCAGTTGCAGATTTTAGGGTTTTATTTTCCTCGAATAATTCAAGTAATAACGAATACGGGTCTTCAATTATATCAATTGGTAATCTATAAGCATTTTGCGGAATTATAAACTTTCTAAAAAGCGTACTTTTAGAATAGTTAAATAAGTAAAAATTGTTTCCGTCTTCAAATTGTAAACTTGATTTATTGTCTTTAACTGAATGAATATTAGCAACATCGATAATGTTGTAATCAGTTTCATATAATAATAATTCTTTTTCTTTTCGGGCAACAATATGATAAAGTGAATTTTCAATGTCGTAAACACGATTAGCTAAATTTATTCTATCGTTCCTAAATTCTCCAAGTTTCAAAGCTAATTTTTTACCTTTAAAATTACTCAAAGTTTTAGCTAAAGAGTTAAATTCTGCAACTTTCTCCGTGCTTGAATTCCCATTACAAATAAATGTTTTCAAACCAACACCAACAGAATTATAGTTTGCATCAAAAGCCGTGTCAGAACGTGATAAATTTCCGGCATCAAAACTTCTGCAAAAAATATTTTCGGCAACACGATAATTTATGAAAGGGACAGAACTTTCACTAAATAACCCCGAAAGCTTTGAAACTGCTGAAAGCAGTTTCAAATAATTTCCGTTTTTTTCTATGTCAATTTCAGCAAACGATTTCATAAAACATTTATAATTTCGTTGCAAATTCTCTCAATTAATGTTGTTGTTACAGAATTTCCTGCTTGCATATATAATTTGCTATTCGCCAGGTTTGGCAAAATATAATTTTCTGGAAAACCTTGAAATAAAAAGCATTCTTTCGGAGTAAGTTTTCTAATCCCGTAATCGTCTTTTATTAATGGAACATTATGTCCACCTGTTCCCATATTTGCTGTTAAAGTTGGGCAAACATTGCTTTTGTTTTCTCTTGCGTAAACTCTACGCCATTGATAAACAGTGTCTTTTGAAACCATTGCTTTTTCCAATTCAGGATAATATTGATGGTCTTTTTGATAGTATAAATTGTCCGCTTGTTTTCCTTTTTCTAAAATATCATGAATAGTTTTTGTCAATTTAATTTCCGAAGGAAATTTAAAATCAGCATAATTATCTACTTGATTTGGGTCAAATGCAATAATAAAAATTCTTTCACGATTTTGCGGAATATTTGCGTGTGTCATTGAGTTCAAAATTTTTGTAAAAACTTTGTAACCTAATTTATCTTCTAAAACTGAAATAATAGTTTTAAATGTATTTCCGTTGTCATGAGAAACTAAATTTTTTACATTTTCTAAAAACACAACTTTCGGTTTGTGTTTTACAACGATTTGCTCAATATCAAAAAACAATGTCCCTCTTGTATCAGCGAAACCTTTTTGGTTTCCTGCAATTGAAAACGCTTGACAAGGAAAACCTGCACACAAAACGTCAAATTCTTGCGGAATATAATTTTTTACACGTTTTTTTGTAATGTCGCCAAAAGGAATTTCACCAAAGTTTTCTCTGTAAGTTTTTTGAGCTGCTGTTTCCCATTCGCTAGTAAAAACACACTTTCCGCCAACATTTTGCATAGCTAATCTAAATCCTCCAATTCCTGCAAAAAGGTCAATAAACTTAAAAGTATAATTATTTGGCGTTGGAAACGGCACGTTTTCAACTTCAAAAAGAAGTTGCTGTAAAGCATCTTTTGCTACAATATTTACTTGTTCTTCAACTTGTTTATATTGAACAAAGTTGTTTAAAACTTTTACAGCATCTTTTTTATAATGCTTTGAAACTCCGTTACGATAGTTGTGTAAATAGTGAGTAATTAATGCTTTGTCGTATGGCTCAACAAGTTTTATTTGATAGTTTTTCCCATCAAATTCTTCAATACTTATTTTCTCTTTAACTGCTATCAATTTACTTTTATTTATCTTTTTAGCAAAATTACAATTTAATTATTAAAATTCGTAAATAAAATATTTCCCCGCTGCGCAAAGTCTCCCGACTTTGAGCTTCAACTAACTAGTTTGCTTTTCAAATATAATCAATCTCATTTCTTTTTAATAAAATCTACACTATTTTTAATATGTTTTTTGTATTTCATAGCTCAAAGTCGGGAGACTTTGTGCGGCACATTGGTCTTAATTAGAACACTTTGCGGAGCGGGGTTTTGTGAATCCGAAAAAAACCCAACCGAAAATTATTTTAATGTTTTCAATAATTCTTTTTGAGAATATACATTTCCTTGCAAAATAATGGTTTCTATTGATGACAAATTGCTCATGTTTTCTAGTGGATTTTTGTTCAAAATGATTAAATCCGCATCTTTGTTTACCTCAACACTTCCCCATTTATTTTGTTCGTTAAAAAATTGTGCTGGTGTTAATGTTGCCGATTTTAATATCGTATAATTATCAATTCCTAACTTTGCCCAAAACAGCATTTCATCATACATCGAAAATCCACTCAACTGAAAAATCCCCGAGGCATCACTTCCTACAAGTAGCTTTCCTTCATTTTCATAGAGTTTCTTGAACGCCGCCTTTTGGTTTTCAAATGTTGTTTTATAGTTTTCTCCCGATTCTAAAAATTTCTTCTCTCCGTCTTTATCGATTTTTGCACGTAATTCTTTCTCCCATTTTTCTAGGTATGATTTTGGGGCTTTTTGATACGTTAGTCTATTTCTATATTCGTTCGGATATTGATAACTAAAAGCGGTAACAAAATAATCAAACGTGGGGCAGTTATAGACGTTATTTTCTTTTGTTAGTTGGATATTTTGGTCTAATTTATCTTTGTTTTGTTCTTTTGAATACGCCGAGAAATGTTCTATGCTTTTAAGCCCAGATTGCAATACTTTTTCCATCGAAATCCCTGACGGATAATGTCCGCAAACGATTATTTTTTCTTGATTGGCTCGTTTCATTAATTCGTCAAATGTATTTTCGTCTTTTACAGAAAACAGCTTTATGAAACCTAATTTATTTTTCTTGACATCGGCAAATATACTGTCCAATTGATTGATGGTGTTTTTTCTACTGAAAATATAACTAAAATGTATTGATGGTTTTATTTTTTGGTTCAAACTATTTTTCAATTCTCCTTGATTTTCATCAGAATTCATAATTCTAATTTGGGTTACCCCTGCCGAAACATTCAATAAAAACTGGGTGTCTAGATTTTGTTTCTCGTGAAGATGAACGTGCATATCGGCAAGTCCTGGCATTAGATATTTGTTTTTTGCATTTATTATTCGCTCTGTTTTGTCTAGAGTCAATTTGTCAAAATCATCAATTTGTATGATTTTGCCATTTTCAATCAAAACGCTTTTTTTGTTAAGCACTTTGTTTTCATTTATTGGAATAATATTTACGTTTTTCACCACTATTCGTTGCCCAAAACTTGCCGTAAACACTAACAGGCTCAATAATAGTATTATCTTGTTTTTCATTTTTAGGTATTTGTTGATTGTTTTTAGTTGCTTTTTTTTGGAAGCTAAATGCTTATTCAGGAACACTGACTTTGCAAGTGCGAAACAAGGTTTTCATTAAGTCTAATGCCCGCAATTTCTTGAAACGGCTGTTAGTGGCAGTTATTTATAGTCCTATAACTCTATTCCAATCTGCTATATACATATAAACTCTTTGATATTCCGACGGCAGTAATGTTCTGTTGTGAGCAATAAAATTTCTTACCTTCTCTAATTCTTCCATTCTTTGTTTTAACCAATGCTGGGATGGGATTAGATTACTAAAATATGACCATTTCTCTATAATTATTGAAGTCAACATTCCAAAGTCAATAAAGCCTAAAAGGTCACTTTTTTCCCCTTCAAGCCAAGAATCTTTAAGAGCGGTTTCTTGCCTTCCTTCTGCATGAGTTTTCATTTTCGGCGGTAGTTTGGACCACCAATCAGCACCATCATTTTCGGTCAATGTTTCCCTAATATATTCTCTTATTTCATTTTCAAAACAATGAAGTACCGCATACAACCTAGCCATTTCTAATGCATTATTTCTTCTCACGATGCTAAAAGGAGCAATTGATTCGGATAGCAACTGTTCTTCTGCTTGTGTTGAACTTGCACCAATTTGAATTCCAGCTTTTTGAAATTTTGTGGCTTCAGATTCAAACATAAGTCCTCTAAAAAAGAAGTCTCGGATATCTTTTTTCTTATTCAATTAGATGGTCTTTTAAAGATTTAAAAATAGCATTATAAACTTCAACATCTTTAGTTGCCGGTAAGTGAATTTGGATGTTGTAATGAAGACCGACAGAAGCATTCGATTTATTTCTAACAGATGATACTACAGTTTCTATTTCTTATTTTGCATCATTTGTTTCTATTGGGGCTTTAGGTGTTTTCGTTTTAGTTCCTCCATCCAAGTCAGCTAAATCAAGTAATGCATAAAACGTTTTGCTCATTAAACTAGCGACTGTATCACTTACGTTATGATAACTTTTAAACTTACCTTCAACAAGAGCTTTGTCTGATGTAGTAGGTTTTGATTTAATCAAAAATATATCTGAATATGCTTCTTTTATAGCTTCTCCCATTATTGTTTTAGATGCTGAATGACTCCTATAATCGTGATATCTTGGAGTTGGACTTCCATCTGCGGTTAAGAATCCAAGTGCTTTTAAAATTGGTAAAAAAGCTCTATGATTATTTGATTTATAACCAAAATCTTTAATCATTTGTAATGAGAATTTATCTGGAGCTTGAGCGTCTCTTAACTTTCCAAAAAAATCTGGTAGAAGTTTAAATTCTTGCGTGTATGTTGTTGGTAATGCCATATTTTCTTTTTTATGTTTATTTATAATTGCCACTAACTATTCGCTAACCTCTACAAAGTAGAGCCTATCTCCCCAAATTTGGGTAGATTGACGAAGGTTTGTTTCGCGTTTTTTCTTCTAATAAATAATTGGGGATATTGGATATGGTGTCGGCATATACTTTATTCTAATTGTTTACTACTGCAACAAATGTAACTACAAATAGTACCAATAGATTTTTTTAAAGTGTTAAATTTTCAAAATAGCCTCTATCGCAACATTTCTCTTATCAGGAGTGGTTTCAGGAGGTTTTTTTGGGATATTTTAGAGCTAAAAACACTTGCCATTGTGAGAAGGAACGACAAAGCAATCGCATCTCGTTTGTAGATGTTTTCAAAAGTTTGCTTCGCTCCACTGCGTTCCGCTTGCAATAATAAACTAAAAGAGGACTGGACTCTCCTAAAAATTTATGAAAATACTTCTTTCAAGACCTCTAGTGATTTTGGTTTTCGAAAACCGTCTAGGTGGCTGCTATAATAGTCTATAAGGATTTTGAGCAACAATTGTCTTTCGATGATGTGGAAACTTTTTTGGTCGGTTTCGTAGGTGAGTTCGAGGAGCTTTTTGAACAAATTTGTTTCGTGTGCCGAAAGTGAACCAAGGGCTTGATGGGGAATGAAATTGCCTTCTTTGATTTCAAAATAGGGAAAATCAATCTCGGAAATGTCGGGATAGAATCCTAGATATTTTGTGACTTCGATTAGAAAAATTAGATGGAAATTGGCAATTTCGTCATGGTTGTCGAGCCATTGTAGTGCGGTTTCGATATAGTCAAATAGACCCTCATTTTTTTCTTCTTCGTGAATGCTGTGGTGGATTATTTCGGAAAGAAACAAGACGATTGTGGTTTTAAAAACATCGCTATGAATGGTTTGAAACGGGGAGGCCAGTTTTATTTCTTTAAAATTTTCTAACGTGCCTTTGTTTTTGTGTACGGCTTCGATTTCGAGTAGTGTGAGCGGCTGGAAATAGGCTATTTTTTGATTTGATTTTCGGTTTGAAAATGCGTCTCGAACAAAATAGGATTTCATTCCGTCTGACTGGGTAAAACACTTGACTATCAAGCTTTTTTCTTGATATTTTATGGCCGATACTACAATTGCTTTGGTTTTTATGAGCATTAAATTAGCGAATTATCATTACTTTTTTCACTTTTGTTTCTAGTCCGTCTTGTCCCGAAATAAAAATCATATAAACTCCAGAGGCTACTTTATATTTTCCAAAAGCGGTGGTGTCCCACTCGATTGTGCCGCCTTCTGCAATAGCTTCGTGAACAAGATTGCCTTCGATATCGGTGATTTTGACGTTGCAATTGTCTATTAATCCACTAATTTTCAGTGTCCCCGAATATTCTGGACGCACTGGATTTGGATAGACAATCACGTTGCTCAAATCATCGGTGGCATCGGTGGCGTTTCCTTTGAAGGAGACCATTCCCCTGTCGGTGGCAATAAAAACTTCGCCAGTTGTCCCGTTAATGTCTATATCGGATATCGAATTGCTTGGCAGCGGAGAGTTGCTGGTGTTAAATCTATAGATGGTTTTCTGCCCGTTTGAAGAAACCATGAAAACTCCAGAATCGGCGGTGGCTATCCATTTATTATTGGCTCCATCAACAACAATATCGGTAATAAATTGTTCGTAAAGTAGCTCTTGTGCCAATCCATCTTCTAGGATTATGATTGGATAGGTAGTCATTTGTCCGCCGCTAGAAAAACGATCAACACTAGACAAAACGCGTAATCCTTTTACGGTTCCAATCCAAAGCTGGTTGTTTTTGTCTATGGCTACGACTCTTGCGTCAAAATAAGGGAGGTTTCCAAAATCGGCTCCTACGTTGATTTTTTTTATGCTGTTGCTGTTTTCGTTAAATGCAATCACTCCGTCACGATTTGTGGCAATCCATTTTGTACCGTTTTTGTCAATTTCGATATTGCCGTAACTGTCTTGATTGTATTGGTCTAAAATGGCGTCCATAGGGTAAGAACCCCATTGATTATTGGATTTTAGAACTTTTAGGCTGTTTTTTATTAAACTGTTGGACATCCATAAATTTCCTGATTTATCAAATGTGGTTCCGTTAATTCGGATATCGTTGAAGGTTGTTGATAACGATTCTAAACCGCTGTTGGTGTTGTTATAGAGTGTCACAGGAACATCGTTTTCTAGTTTTAGCAACCCCGAAAAAAAGGAGCTAAAATAAACTTGTTTGCTATTGTTTGGATTAATGGTTATCCAGGTTAATGCTTTTGCTCCAAGAAGAGATTCATAGGGAATATTGGTCCAGTTTGATCCCGAAAATTTGCTGATGCCATAGGTGTTTACATTAAATGAATTGTAAGTATATGGATTATAGCCTGATGAATAGCCCCCAAAAACTGCCCATATTGCATCGGGTGATGATTTGACTCTAAAAATTGCATTTCGCAATGGGCCGTCTGGCGCCATGGATTCAAAACTTGATGGGTTAGAAAGCGGGGTCGTAATGATGCCGTTTTCTAAAGTTCCCATATATATTTTGTCATTTAAAACGGTGGCACAACTAAACTTTAATGTGCTTACAGGAAGTTGATTGCTGTTGATTTGTGCAATACTATTTTGATTTTGATTAAACACAATTACTTTGTTTGGTGTGGTGACGACCAAATAGTCCCCTGCTGCTCTCAAATCTTTGGCTACCTCAGAAAGGGAATAAAAAGGGTTGAAAGTAGTTCCTGATAGTTTATATAATTCGCCCCAATTTGCGAGTGCAAAAAGGTTGTTTCCAAATTTTTCAACGCCGTCCCAACCTCCTGTGCTAATGGTTGTCCATTGATTATAATCGTTTAGAAACGGATTTGTAATTGATGCTTTTCTGATTCCAGAGAGTGTAGAGGCATATAATATTCCGTCAAAAACCGCTGTTTGCGTTACTTTTAATTCTGTTCCTCCGTCTCCTACTCTGTATGTATCGCCAAATCCAAGGGTGGCCAAATTATATTGAACGATTCCAAAATCGGCCGAAACATAAATAATTCCGTCATGTTCCATAAAATGGTTGATCCCTTTTATGTTTTGATTGACCGAATTTGTGATGATATCTACTACATTCAATAGACTTCCATCATTTTGGTTTACTATTATTATTAGTCCGTTTTTATATCCAATAAATGTTTTGTTATAGGTTGGGCTGTGGTAAAGTGCCGAGATTGTTTGTCCCGAAAGTCCATCGATTGTATTTTTTGTAGAAAGTAAATTTGTAGTTAGGTCTTTGGAGAAAATAGCATTTTCGGAAGCGGCAATAAAAAGTGTTGGCGATTGCGAGATGTCTTTAATTTCGTTATAAGAAAAATAGCCTTTCCAAGTAGAATTGCTTTGGGCAAAACCAATTGAAATGGTCATTAACAAAAGGAAAATATGCTGTTTTTTTTTCATTACTATAAAACCTGATTAAGTCACAAAGATACTATAAAACGTATTTATTATTGTTTTCATATACAAACAAAAAAAATGTCTTCTTTGTTAGGAAGACATTTTAAATTATAGCTGTATTTGTGTTTGACTATACAATTCCTTGTGCTAACATAGCATCGGCTACTTTTACAAACCCAGCAATGTTTGCTCCTTTAACGTAGTCAACATATCCTGAAGCATCAGAACCATATTTTACGCAAGAGGCGTGAATGTCTAGCATGATGTTTCTCAATCGTTCATCTACTTCTTCCGAAGTCCAGCTCAAACGCAATGAATTTTGAGACATTTCGAGACCTGATGTTGCTACTCCTCCTGCGTTTGATGCTTTTCCTGGTGCAAATAATATTTTTGCATTTTGAAAAACAGTAACTGCTTCTGGTGTAGAAGGCATATTTGCTCCTTCGGCAACACAAATGCAACCATTTGAAACTAGCATTTTTGCTTCGTCTTCATTTAGTTCATTTTGGGTAGCACATGGAAGTGCAATGTCGCATTTTATCTCCCAAGGTCTTTTTCCTGCAACATATTTTGCGTTTGGATATTTTGTTAGATAGTCACTTATTCTACCGTAATTAACATTTTTAATTTCCATTATGAACGCTAATTTGGAAGCATCAATTCCGTCAACATCATAGATATATCCTGCAGAGTCAGACATAGTGACTACTTTTCCACCTAGCTGTGTGGCTTTTTCTGTAGCATATTGAGCTACATTTCCTGATCCAGAAACTACAACTGTTTTTCCTGCAAAACTTTCGCCTTTTGTAGCTAGCATGCTTTGTGCAAAATACACATCGCCATATCCTGTTGCTTCTGGACGAATTAAAGAGCCTCCAAAAGAGATTCCTTTTCCTGTAAGCACGCCTGTGAATTCGTTTCTTAATCTTTTATACTGACCGAACATATATCCAACTTCTCTTCCGCCTACTCCGATATCTCCTGCTGGTACATCGGTATTTGCTCCAATATGTTTTGATAATTCTGTCATGAATGCTTGACAAAAACGCATTACTTCGTTGTCTGATTTTCCTTTTGGATCAAAGTCAGCCCCTCCTTTTCCTCCGCCCATTGGCAAAGTGGTTAGGCTGTTTTTGAAGGTTTGTTCGAAGGCTAAAAATTTCAATATACTCAAGTTCACTGATGGGTGAAAACGAATACCGCCTTTATAGGGTCCGATGGCCGAATTCATTTGAATTCTATATCCTCTATTTACTTGTGTTTCTCCTATGTCGTTTGTCCAAACTACTCGAAACATGATGATTCTTTCCGATTCTACCATGCGTTCCAAAAGCATTTTGTTTTGGTATTTTTTATTTTCTTCAATAAAAGGAATTACAGTTTCTGCAACTTCTTGAACTGCTTGCATAAATTCTGGCTCGTTTGGGTTTCTTTTTGCTACTGCTTCTACAAAAGAATGGATATTTTGTGACATATTTTTTATTGTTTATTGTTTAAGAAAACGATTTCGTAATACTACACAAAGATACATTTTTATCAAATATTGACATAAAAAAATCTTATTTGACAATAGAATTATCTATTTGTTAAGAAAAATTAATAAACCTTGTGTTTAATTTAGTATTTCTGCCTAATCTCTTTGCTTTTTCTTATCTATTTATTTAAGAATTTATTGTAAGGCTTGTTTTAAATCATCTAATAAGTCATCAATATCTTCAATACCAACGCTTAATCGAACCAAATCATCTGAGATTCCAACTTCTTTTCGTTTTTCTTCTGGAATGGAAGCGTGGGTCATTAAGGCTGGGTGATTTGCCAAAGATTCTACTCCTCCAAGTGATTCTGCTAGCGTAAAGACTTTTAGTTTTTCTAGGAATTGTATTGACTCTTGTTTTTGACCAGAAACAAATGTAAATGAGACCATTCCGCCAAAACCACTCATTTGTTTTTTGGCCAGTTCGTGGTGCAAATGACTTGGTAATCCTGGGTAATAAACGGTTTTTATTTTTGGGTGATTGTCAAGAAAACGAGCTACTTTTTCGCCGTTTTCGCAATGTCTTTGCACTCTTAAATGTAATGTTTTTATTCCTCTCAAAACTAGAAAACTGTCCATCGGCCCTAGCGTTGCTCCTGTTGCAAATTGTTGAAAATGCAATTGTTCTCCGAGGGCTTGGTCTTTTACTATTAATGCTCCCGCTATAACGTCAGAGTGGCCACCGAGGTATTTTGTGGCCGAGTGCATGACAATATCTGCTCCTAGATCTAATGGTTTTTGCAAATAGGGCGTTGCAAATGTATTGTCAACGGCAAATAGGATATTGTTTGCTTTGGTTATTTTTGCTATTTCTTGAATATCTGCCAATTTCATTAATGGATTTGTGGGTGTTTCTACCCATACCAATTTTGTGTTTTCTGTGATTAACGATTTGAATTTTTCAATATCGTTCATATCCACAAAGTGAAATTTAATTCCTGAATCTTTATATATTCTGGTAAACATTCTATATGTTCCGCCATATAAATCGTCCATTGCTATGATTTCATCTCCTGCTTTAAAAGAGCGAAGCAAACAATCTGTTGCGGCCAATCCTGACGAAAAAGCGAGTCCGCGAGTTCCGTTTTCGATACTTGCCAAAGCGTTTTCTAGGGCGGTTCGGGTTGGATTTGCGGCTCTACTATATTCATAATCTGGGTTCAAGGGTTGTCCTGGACTTGTTTGAACAAAGGTTGATGTTTGATAAACTGGTGGCATTACGGCTCCTGTTGCGGGGTCGTGATGTTGTCCTCCGTGTATTGTTTTGGTATTGAATTTCATGGTTTCTGTGTTTTTGGCAAAGGTAATTTAAAATTATATATCCTTTTTTGAATAGGTTTAATATTGTCCTCTAATTTTTTTTAGCCCCGATAGAAGTGGAACTCCTTTTTGAGGTTTTTTCCGAAAAAAGAGTGTAGCGAATAGCGGGAAATAGCTCCAAAAAAGATTATATAAATTTTTTGAGGCTTACTATTATGCCGAGATGAAGCCCTTCGTGATAATAATTGAAGGATAATGCGTCTTCTACGTTTTTTATTATAAACCCTACTGATGTTGGATATTCTTGATAATTTTTGAATAATTTTGAGTTAAAATCGGCTTTCGTGGTGTTGATGGTTTCAAAGAGTAGGGATTGAATTTCGGCTACTTCTTCTTGTGTGACTTGGTGTTCTGGCTTGGTGCCTTTTTTGTATTTTTCTACTAATTCGTTGGAAATCAGCATGGGCAATCCTGATAATTTATAAACTAGCATTTGTTGAACGACTATAATATGGCCGATATTCCAAATTATATTGTTGTTGAATCCTTCTGGAATGGCATTTAGTTGTTCTAATGTCAAATCTTGTAGAAGTTGAGAAACTATTTTTCTGTTTGTTCGTGTGATGTCGAAGGTTTGGTGCATTTTTTTTTTTGATAAATATAGCCTTTTTCCACAACAAATGGATTTTCTTTGCAATTAGAAATTTAGAATTATGAAAAATAAAATTTATTATCTCGCTTCCTGTGATACGTGTAGGAAAATAATAAAATCGTTGCCGAAAAATGTAGATTTAGAGTTTCGAGATATCAAGCAAGAGCCAATTTCTGTTGAAGAATTAGAGGCAATGGCAGCACTTTCTGGAAGTTATGAGTCGCTATTTAGCAAAAAAGCGATTCTGTATAAATCGATGGATTTAAAAAACAAAACGTTGACCGAGGCCGATTATAAAGGTTATATTTTAGACCATTATACGTTTCTTAGTCGTCCTGTTTTTATTATTGACAAAAAAATATTTGTGGGCAATAGTCAACCTGTCACTTTGCAGGTCATGAAGGCGTTGACATAAATCAGAAACAACAACTATCAATTTTTCATTATCTTTGGCTACTTATTCGACAATATGATACAATCAATGACTGGTTTTGGCAAAGCAACTGTGCAATTGCCTACTAAAAAAATTACGGTAGAGGTAAAATCCTTGAACAGCAAAGGGCTCGATTTGAATGTGAGAATGCCTTCTGTTTATAGAGAAATGGAATTGGGTTTGAGAACACAAATTGCGGCAGCTTTAGAGCGTGGAAAAATAGATTTTTCGATTTTTATAGAAAGCACTTCGGAGCAAACGGCAACAAAGGTGAATGTGCCTATTGTTCAGGAATATATGAATCAGCTAAAAGCGGTTTATGCAAATGCTGACGAGACAGAATTGATGAAAATGGCCATTAGAATGCCCGATGCGTTGAAGGTTGAGCGAGATGAAATTGACGAAAATGATTGGTCACAAATTCAGTTGGTTATTGATGAGGCACTTGCAAATATTTTGAATTTTCGTCAAGCGGAAGGGTTATCTTTGGAGAAAGAATTTCGGTTGAGAATTGGCAATATTAGTCAATATATGAATGATGCATTGGCTTTAGATTCGGAACGAGTTCAGGCAATCAAAGATCGTTTGCAAACCGCTATTTCGGAGCTTAAAGTTAACGTTGATGAAAATCGTTTTGAGCAAGAATTGATTTATTATCTTGAAAAATTAGATATTACTGAAGAAAAAGTTCGGTTGACAAATCACTTGGTTTATTTTTTGGAAACCATAAAAGGAAACGAAGCCAACGGAAGAAAATTGGGTTTTATTACCCAAGAAATGGGTAGAGAAATTAACACTATGGGGTCAAAAGCAAATCATGCACAAATGCAAAAACTAGTTGTGATGATGAAAGACGAATTAGAGAAAATTAAGGAGCAGGTTTTGAATGTGCTTTAAAATAGTCAAAAAATTATAGAATGAGAGGTTGAGATTGCTTCTTGCCTCGCAATGACTTTTAAGATGAAAAAAGGAAAATTACTGGTTTTTTCGGCTCCTTCAGGTTCAGGAAAAACAACAATTGTAAGATATTTATTAGGGAAGGAAGATTTGAATTTAGAATTTTCCGTTTCGTGTACAACTCGTGAAAAACGTGGGGAAGAAATTGACGGAAAGGATTATTATTTTATTACGCTTGAAGAATTTAAAAAACACATCAAATCGGGAGATTTTGTCGAATGGGAGGAAGTCTATCGAGATAATTTTTATGGAACGCTAAATAGTGAAGTGGAACGCATTTGGGAAAAGGGCAAAAACGTAATTTTTGATATTGATGTGGCGGGTGGATTACGAATAAAAAAGAAATTTTCCCAAGAAACATTAGCCGTTTTCGTAAAACCACCGAGTATTGATGAGCTAAAAATCAGGTTGAAAAAACGTTCTACGGAAAGCGATGATAAAATTAATATGCGAATTGCAAAGGCATCGGTAGAGTTAGCAACTGCCCCGCAATTTGACACTATTATAAAAAATAACGATTTGGATACGGCCAAAGAAGACGCGTATCAATTGGTAAAAGCGTTTGTGAACGACAAACCCATTCCTTAATTTTCTATTATTTTAGGAATTTTGTTGTATTAAAATTATGGATTTATGAAAATTGGTCTTTATTTCGGAACCTTCAATCCCATTCATGTGGGGCATTTGATAATTGCCAACCATTTTGCCGAGTTTACCGATTTAGAGCAGATTTGGATGGTCGTTACGCCACACAATCCATTAAAGAAAAAAGACACATTACTGGCTGATCATAAACGATATGAAATGGTTTTTTTGGCCACCGAAGAATATCCAAAAATCAAACCTTCTAAAATAGAATTTGATTTGCCGCAGCCAAATTATACGGTGACGACATTGGCACATTTGCAAGAAAAATATCCACAACATGCGTTTTCGTTAATCATGGGAGAAGATAATTTAAACTCTTTTCACAAGTGGAAAAATTATGAATTTATTTTAGAAAATCACTCCATTTATGTCTATCCAAGAGTCATAGAAACCAAAGAAAATGATTCTCAACTCAATATAAAAAATCATTCAAACATTCGTTTTGTTGCTGCTCCGATAATTGAAATCTCCTCTACTTTTATTAGAGAAAGCATCAAAAACAAAAAGAACATCAGACCATTACTGCCAGAAAAAGTTTGGGAATTTATTGATTATAATAATCTTTATAAGAAATAATTAATTTCTTTTTATTTACAATTTTAACATTATTAAAAAACAAAAAATATGCTCAATTTTGAATTATACAACCCGACCAATTATGTTTTCGGGAAAGGTCAAATAGAAAAACTCCCAACTTTTATTGCTAGTGGGACAAAAATATTATTGGCCTATGGCGGAGGAAGCATCTTTGAAAACGGAATTTATAGTCAAGTTAAAACGGCTTTAAATGGTTTTGAAATTATCGAATTTGGCGGGATAGAAGCAAACCCACATTATGAAACATTGATGAAAGCCGTTGCAATTATTAAGGAGCAAAATATTGATTTTATACTCGCTGTTGGCGGAGGAAGTGTTATTGATGGCGTTAAATTTATATCGGCAGCCGTAAAATTTGATGGAAATCCGATGGAAATGCTTCAAAAAAGAATCTTAATTAAAGATTTGACGCAGGTGATTCCTTTTGGAACCGTTTTGACATTGCCAGCAACAGGAAGTGAGATGAATTCTGGGGCAGTAATTACGATTGAAGCCACTCAAGAAAAACTCGCTTTTGGCGGAAGTGCTTTGTTTCCAAAATTTTCAATTTGCGATCCAACGGTGATTGTTTCGCTGCCAAAAAGGCAAATCGAAAACGGTGTTGTTGATGCTTATACTCACGTTTTAGAACAATATTTAACCTATGCCCATGATGGTTTTTTGCAGGATAGAATCGCCGAATCAATATTAACAACATTAATAGAAATTGGTCCAAAAGTAGTCGAAAATCCAAACGATTATGCCCTTGCTTCCAATTTTATGTGGAGTTGCACGATGGCACTAAACGGGCTAATTCAAAAAGGTGTTCCTTCGGATTGGGCAACGCACATGATTGGCCATGAGCTTACTGCGTTATACGGAATTGATCACGCACGAACTTTGGCGATTATTGGTCCAAATTTATATCGTGTGATGTTTGACACTAAGAAAGAAAAACTTGCTCAATATGGGAGTAGAATTTTTCAATTAACGGGAACGCAAGATGAGATTGCGGCAGCTGCAATTGAAAAAACGGTTGCGTTTTTGAAGCAAATGGGAATGCCAACAAGGCTATCTGAATGTACTGATAATTATGACAAAACCGCTCAACATATTGTCAATAGATTTGATACAAGAGGCTGGAAAGCGCTTGGCGAAAGGCAAAATATAACGCTTGATAAAGTTCAAGAAATCGTTGAAATGAGTTATTAATTTTTAGTTTTTTAATAAAAATAATAAAGGCGTTCTATTTGAACGCCTTTATCAATTAACCAAAAACTAACCAACCCATTACAATTTTAAGAATCAATGCACTTAATTCTAAAAACAATAACGATTAGATTGAGGATATATTTTATTGAAAATCATAAGATTAAGTTAAAATTTTAAGGTTCGGTTTTTTTAGATTCTGCGAAAAAATAAATGTGGTGTTCATTTCATCAATTTTTGAGTACTTTTGAAAAAATAAAGTTGCAATAAATTTTGTTGCAATAATAATCTGAAGCCTGAAAGCATTAGAAGTCACGAAATTTAGATTAATAAATTAGTTATGAACGAACAACCAAAATTTGCAGTTATCGGGGGAGGAAGTTGGGCAACCGCTATCGCAAAAATGCTTTGCGTTAATCTACCTGAAATTACTTGGTATATGCGAAATACAGATGCTATTGAGCATATAAAAACCGAACATCACAATCCAAATTATTTAAGTTCCGTTGAGTTTGATGTTTCAAAATTAAAATTAACAAACGATATAAACGAGGCAATTTCTTCGGCCGATTATCTTATTTTTGCTATTCCGTCCGCTTTTTTGAATGCGGAGCTAGAGCATATAACGGCGGCGAGTTTGACAGACAAAGTAATCTTTTCGGCCATCAAGGGGATTGTGCCAGAAACAAGCCTTATTGTTGGAGAGCATTTCAATATAAAATATAATATTCCGTTTGAAAACATTGGAGTTATAACGGGTCCTTGCCATGCGGAAGAGGTGGCATTGGAGCGATTATCCTATTTGACGATTGCGTGTGGGGATTCTCAAAAAGCAAAATTTGTTGCAAAAACGCTGGCCGGCAATTATATAAAAACCAAAATTACAGATGACATTATAGGCACTGAATATGCGGCGATGCTAAAAAACATTTATGCTATTGCGGCGGGCATGGCTCATGGTTTGGGCTATGGTGATAATTTTCAATCGGTGCTGATGAGTAATGCGATTCGGGAGATGAAAAAGTTTATTCGAAAGGTTCACAAAATGAAGCGAAACATTAATAATTCGGCCTATTTAGGGGATTTATTAGTGACGGGATATTCGGTTTTTTCTAGAAATAGAATGTTTGGAAATATGATTGGGAAAGGCTATACCGTAAAGTCTGCAATGATGGAGATGAGCATGGTTGCCGAAGGATATTATGCCACAAAAAGTGCCTATAAACTCAACCAGGAATATAAAGCAAAAACGCCTATTATTGATGCGGTTTATGAGATTTTATATGATGGAAAAGACGCTAAAAAAGTCTTCAAAAAACTGACCGATAAACTGGATTAGCTTTATCTCACGATTATTCCATCGACAAATAAAATTGGTACTTCTTCTAGATTTTTTTCATTTATTGTATTTGCTATAAAGAAAAATTTTCGGTCGTAAAGTGTGTTTCCGATGAAAAATGTTACCATAAATTCGTTGTTGAGTGCTAGTACGCTTTTTTCTACCATTTCTATTTTGACTACTGAAACGGGTGGGATTTCTAGGAAGGCGTGACGCAGGAGTGATGTTTTTTTCATTTCTCCATCAAGGGTTCCGAAGGCTTTCGAGACTACCATTGTGGAGTCTAGCTGAAAATCGCTATCATTTATTAGGTATATATTCCAGACTTTTTCCATGAAGTCGTCGCTCCATTCTTGAATTGCGGCTAGAAATACGTTTTCTACTTCTGGGATTGTGATATCTTTTTTCATGTTTTTAGATGAATGAAACGGTTTTAGGTTTTGGGTTGGATATTTGTTTTTTATCTAAATTTTGATGTTAGCATGATGCCCTAGCCCAGATAGAAGTGGAAATCCTTTTTTGAAAACCTTTTTTTGGTTTTCAAAAAAGATTGAAACGTATAGCTGGAAATAGCTCCAAAAAATTTATATAGATGTTTTGAATTGTTCTAGAAAACGCACGTCATTTTCATAGAACATTCTGATATCGCCGATTTGATAGAGTAGCATTGCGATGCGTTCTACGCCCATTCCGAAGGCGAAACCGTTGAATTCGTTTGGGTCGATGCCGCAGTTTTTGAGTACGTTTGGATCTACCATTCCGCACCCGCCAATTTCTAGCCAGCCGGTTCCTTTTGTGATTCGGTAGTCGGTTTCGGTTTTCAACCCCCAATATATGTCGATTTCGGCACTTGGTTCGGTGAAGGGAAAGTAGGATGGGCGGAGTCGGATTTTTGATTTTCCGAACATTTCTTTGGTGAAATAGAGCAGTGTTTGTTTGAGGTCTGCAAACGAGACATCTTTGTCTATATAGAGTCCTTCGACTTGGTGAAAGATGCAGTGAGACCTTGAAGATACGGCTTCGTTCCGAAAAACACGTCCTGGCGAAATGGTTCTAATGGGTGGTTTGTTGTTTTCCATATAGCGAACTTGGACGGAGGAGGTGTGTGTTCTTAGAAGGGTGTCTGGGTTTGTTTGTATAAAAAACGTGTCTTGCATGTCTCGTGCCGGGTGGTATTCTGGCAGGTTTAATGCGGTAAAATTGTGCCAATCGTCTTCGATTTCTGGGCCTTCGGAAACGTTGAATCCGATGGTTGAAAAAATGTCGACTATTTGGTTTTTTACTATTGAAATTGGGTGTCTTGACCCGATTGAAATGGGTTCTTCGGGGCGGGTTAAGTCGCCATAAATTCCTTTGATTTCTATTTTGCTTTCTAGGTATTCTTGTATTGTTTTTACTTTGTCTTCGGCAGTTGTTTTTAGCAAATTGATGACCTGCCCGAATTCTTTTTTCTGGTCGTTTGGTACGTTTTTAAATTCGGCAAAAAAGTCTTTTAGAAGGCCTTTGCTTCCAAGAAATTTTATTCGGAATGCTTCTAATTCTGACGCGTTTTGTGTGTCAAAAGCTTGCGCTTGTTCGATATATTTTTTAATATTCTCTATCATTTTATGCAATAATTGAAGTGCGAATTTAGGGATTTTTGTTGATAAGGACAAGTTGCTATTTGTCGGTTCAAAAAATACTTTTAATTGATAAGTTCTTTTTCTAAAAAATAATTAACGATTGCTTCTTTCATCAGCACGGATTGTTCTCCTGCTTTTAGGGCGGGCAATTCTTCTTTTACGGTATAATGTGGCCAGCCGTCTTGATCGACATAGTCAAATTCATAGAATCCATAAGGCTCTAGTAGTCTGCAAATTGCGATGTGCATCAGGTTGAGTTTTTCGTCTTTTTTATATGTTTCATGAATTTTGCCTAATTCTTGAACACCTATCAGATATATTATGGCGTCTAAATCTAGATCTTCGCCTTGCGAAAATTGATTTGAAAGTATATTTACGAGCTGTTCCCAGCGTTCTTTGAGTTGTATATCTCTTGACATTTGCTTGTTTATGAGTTGTGAAAGTTTTGTTTTTGTTTCACGGGTTTATTTTTTTGTAAAGATAGTGAGTTGGCATTTGACTTCCGATAATCGATAACGGATAATTCTGTTATCTTTGTTTTTTTTATGTAAATTAAATGAGTTATTTAGATATTTTTCTGGGTTTGTTCCTAATCTACGGATTGATTCGTGGGTTTTGGAATGGTTTTATTATAGAGTTGGCCTCTTTTGTGTCGTTGCTTTTGGGGGTTTATGTTGCGATAAAATTTTCGTTTCTAATGCAAACTAGCATTAGCAAATATGTGTCGTGGAACCCAAAAACTATTCAGATTGTTGCTTTTATAGTTACTTTTATTCTTGTGGTAATTGGGGTTTCAATCTTGGCTAAATTATTGACAAAGATTATCAATTTTGCTAGTTTGGGTATTGTCAATAAACTTGCTGGAAGTTTTTTTGGTTTATTGAAAATGGTTTTGTTTTTGAGCGTTGGTTTGAAGATGTTTCAAAAGGTAAACGAAAACCATAGTTTTGCTGACAAATCAACCCTTGACAAATCGTTGTTTTATAGCCCTATCCAAAAAGCAGCTACGCTAATTTATCCTTCTCTTGAGGAGAATATCAAATCGTTTCGGGAATTATAGGTTTTGGGGCTGGGATTGTGGTTTTTTCAAAGAAAATGCCAGGATTGTCTATTTTATAAAACTTACAAATTTTTTCAAGATGTATTGCCCAAGAATGACTTGTTCCTTTTTCTATTCTTGAATAGGCGGATTGCGAAATATTTAAGTATTCGGCTATTGATTCTTGAGAAACTCCTTTATCTTTTCGAAGTGCTTTTAAATTTTTTCCTATGGTTGCATTCATGTTTTAAATTATTTGGCATTAAAAAATACAAATGTATAGAATTATATCGTAACCTTTAATGCATATTCAGACTAAGGCTACCCTGTTTTTGCATAAAGGAGCTAT